>NZ_JBZEGV010000021.1:0-119218 GCF_058312955.1 Mesorhizobium sp. LEGMi-168a | reverse complement strand
GGTCCGGAACCTCGCCAAATACATCCAGAAACACCATGCCGACCTCCGATCATCCAGAGGTCCTTCAGAATCCATTTCGATAACCGCCGCAAGAGTCCAATTCTACTCATGTGCGATTCCCCTGCCCTCAAGGGGGGAGATCGCCAGCGGCGAAACACTTTCTACCTCTCGCCGCATTGACCGCAGCCTCCACAGCGGCGACGAGTAACGCTTTCAATTCCAACGGATTGCATCTTGCGCCAAACCCATTTCCTCAACGCCAAGCTCGCCGACGGCACGCTGGCCGACCTCACCGTCTCCGATGGCCGCTTCAGCGCCATCACGCCTGCCGCCAATGCCGCTACCCCGCCGGCCGGCGCCACCGACCTCGCCGGCCAGCTCGTTCTGCCGGCCTTCGTCGAGGGCCATATCCATCTCGACACCTCCTTCTATGGCGATGCCTGGCGCCCGCACATTCCCTGCACCAACGGCTTCGACGTGCGCGAGCGCGTGGCTTTCCAGATGCGGAACCTTGAGCAGGCCGCGCCGATGGCAGAGCGTGCGAAGAACCAGCTCGAGCTTTGCGTCGGCAACGGTAGCCTCGCCATGCGCAGCCATGTCATGGTCGACGCCATGGTCGGGCTGAAGCATGTCGAGACGATCCTTGGCGTGCGTGAGAAATACCGCGAGCTGATCGACATCCAGCTCGTCGCCTTCCCGCAGAGCGGCATTCTGTCCTCTCCGGGCACGGCGGAGCTGCTGGACGAGGCGCTGAAACTCGGCTGCGACCTGATCGGCGGGCTCGACCCGGCAAGCTTTGACCGCGACGTGAAGGGCCATCTCGACGTGGTCTTCGCTCTTGCCGAAAAGCGCGGCGTCGGCATCGACATCCATCTCCATGACGGCGGCACGCTCGGCCTGTTCGAGATCGAGGACATATGCGCGCGGACCACGGCACTGAGCATGCAAGGAAAAGTCGCCGTCAGCCACGCCTATGCGCTGGGCGACATTTCCGCCGACGCGCTGGCCAGGGCCGGCGAGCTGCTCGCAGCCTCCGGCGTCGCCATCATGACCAACGCGCCCGGCAACCATCCTTTCCCGCCGGTGGCGGCACTGCGCAAGGCGGGCGTCACCGTCTTTGCCGGCTCCGACAACATCCGCGATTCCTGGTGGCCCTATGGGGACGGCGACATGCTCAACCGCGCCAACATGATCGGCTACCGCTCCGGCTTTTACGAGGATTGGGAACTGGAAGCGGCTTGCGACGTGGTGAGCCACGCCGGCGCCAGGGCGCTGGGCCTGGAAGGTTATGGCATAGCCGTCGGCGCCAAGGCCGATTTCGTCGCGCTCCGGGCCGAGCACGTGCCGGAAGCGGTGGTGGCGGTGCCGAAAGAGCGGACCGTGTATCGCGCGGGCGGGGCGATTGCCAAGAATGGCGCAATGATCGGGTGAGGGCCGGGCGGCGCCGAGAAAATCGGCACTGCCAGGCCTTCGCATGGATCGTTTCTCCGGCGCCGACGTTCCTTCCGATGAAACAGAGATCGGGAGGTTTCCATGGCTGACCAGAGCAGGGAAGACCGCATCCGCCAGCGCGCCTATGAACTTTGGGAAAAGGAAGGAAAGCCCGAGGGCGCCGACTTGCGCTTTTGGGAAAAGGCGATGGACGAGATCGACGAAGAGGATCAAAGGCAGGATACGTCGGGCAAACCCGCCCGCCGCGCCGGCGCATAGCCGCCGGAGCGCTGTGAATGCGCGGCCCTGAAATGGGCCCCCCAACGGCGGGTTTGACTATGCATGTCGCCCAAAAGTGCGCAGCGGTTTTGGGAGAGCGACATGCATCAAGACAAAGACCTAAAGCGCGTCGCCTGACTCCGTTTCTGCGCGACGCGCTTTAGCCCGTCCATGATGGTCGTGTGGCAATGGATGTTCGCGACGCCATCGGTCGAGCGCTGGCCTGGTCCAGCGGATGGTTCAACTACGCCACCTCGCTGTGGCTCTTCTATCAGCTTGCCATCATCCTCACGCTGTTCGTCGCGGCCAGATTTGCCGGGCAGCGTGTCGAGCTGCTCGTCGAGGACCGGGCACGCCAGATCAAGGGCCATCCCAGCCTGCTGAGGGTCGTGATCGCCCTGTTGCGACGCACGGACTGGATCCTCTTCACGCTTTTCCTGCTTGCCGCGCTCAACCTCATGCGCCCTTTCGTGTGGCCGAGCCACCTCTACCTCATCCACGTCGCCCTTTCGCTGTCGCTCGCGTGGCTTTTCGCGTCGGTGCTGTCGCGCATGGTTCACAACCGCTTCGTCGCCCGCCTGCTCGGTTGGCTGATCTGGGCCTACGCGGCGCTTGTCATCCTGGGCGTCAGTGACGAGACCGCGACCTTGCTGGACAGCCTGGCAATCCCAATGGGCACGGTCCGCCTTTCGGCCCTGCTGCTGCTCAAGGCGCTGCTACTGCTGGCCGCCACGGTCTGGTTTGCCGTGGTCATCGGCAACTATGTCGATGAGCGCGTCCGCATCTCCGAGGAACTGACGCCCTCGATCCGCGTCCTCGTCGGCAAGGTGGCGAAGATCGGCCTGGTCCTGATTGCCGGCGCCTTCGCCCTTTCCGCCGTCGGCGTCGATCTGACGGCGCTGACGGTTTTTTCCGGCGCGATCGGCGTCGGTCTCGCCTTCGGGTTGCAGAAGGTCGTTTCGAACTTCGTCTCCGGCATGATCATCCTGCTCGACAAGTCGATCAAGCCGGGCGACACCATCTCGCTCGAAGGCACATTCGGCTGGATACGCGAATTGCGGGCGCGCTTCGTCTCGGTGGTGACACGCGACGGCCGCGAATATCTGATCCCGAACGAAGACTTCATCACCCAAAGGGTCATCAACTGGTCGTTCAGCGACAACCTCGTGCGGCTCGACGTGGACTTTGGCGTCTCCTACGACGCCGACCCGCATAAGGTCAGCGAACTGGCGATAGAGGCTGCGATCAGCGTCGGCCGGGTCGAAGCCGATCGGCGGCCGGTCTGCTGGCTGACGGGGTTCGGCGACTCCTCGCTCAACTTCGTCCTGCGCTTCTGGATCCACGATCCGCAGCAGGGCCTGACCAATGTGCGCGGCAAGGTGTTGCTGGCACTGTGGGATACATTCAAAAAGAACGGCATAGGCATCCCCTATCCGCACCGTGAAATCATCGTCAGGGACGGGGCCGCGCAGAAAGGCAATTGGGCGGCCCGCTGAGCGGCGACGGGACCGCGCTACCCATAAATTAATTTGCATGCATATGTTTCAGGCCACGCCGGCTTCGTGAAGCATTTCACCGTTCGCGCGCAATCGGCTGGTTACAGACGCACCGCAAAAGCGGCGCCCGGTGAGCGGGCGGTCTTTCTGCCGCTGCTTTGTGGAGGTCCCGATGTTCAAAAGCCTTAACCGCATCCGCGCCGCCTTTGCGCGGGCAAGCAAGCGCCGCAGGACGATGCGCGAGCTGAACGAACTGCCGCCGGAGATCCGCAAGGACATCGGCTGGCCGGAGGTGAGCGAGGCCGACGAGATTCGGTTGCCGTTCTAAGGCTGACAGTCATCCCGACGGTTCCGGATCAGTTCGGCAAGGTGATTTCGCGGCTGAGCTTCACCAGCCCCGCGCGCGTGTGGCGGCCGGTCTTCTCGAATACCCGCAAAAGATGCGTCCGCACCGTGCTTGGCGCCACGCCCAGCCTTTCCGCGATGCTGTCCGTCCGCTGGCCGGCCACGACGAGCTCGAAGACGCGCTGCTCGGCCGGCGTCAGTTCATAGAGCAGGCGCATCGCGTCGGCGGGCATTTCAAGGGGCGCCGTGGCATCGCCGATGAATACGGCGACGGCAGCGCGGCGGTCCAGCCCGCTGCGCAACGTGCGTTTTTCCAGCGGCATGACCTGCACCGCAAGCGCCGTTCCGTTGCGGGATTTCGCCGCGCTGCCGATGCCGCGCCGGCCGAGCTCCTGCTCCGCCCGCGCCGCCACCCCAACTACCGCCTGCAGGCGAGTGGGCACCAATTCGCGCAGCAGCGCGAGCTTGCCACGGACAGTGAGTATCGGGTCGCCGTTCTTCAGCATGGTCCTGGCAGCGGCGTTGGCATGTACGATCGACATGTCTTCCGCGACCAGCACCACGGCCGAACGGGTAGCATCGAGGGCGGCCTCGAACGTGGTCGCGGCCGACGTCGCATTGTCCAGCAGCCGGCTGATGATGGCGGCGCGCCGCAAATGCGGTGCCAGGATGCGCAAGCCGTCCATGTCCGCTTCCGTCAAGGGGGGAGCTGATTCGTGCCGACCCAGCCCCACATTGCCCAGCATGGTCCTGTCGCGCGCCAGAAGGATGCCGACCTGGTCGACCAGGCCGAGCGGCCGCGACCACTCGCGATCGAAGCGGTTTGCCTCCTTCACCTCCGGACCTATGACCTGCGAATGGAGCACCGGCTCTTCCAGCGGCAGTTCAGCCAGCCTGGCGGCGCCACCCCACAGATGGACGACGTCGTCGTTGTAGAGGTTCATTCTGGCAACATAGTCTGCCGGGATGTTGGACGTCACCTGGACGACGCTGTTGCCGGTTGGCAATGCGATGATCCCGAGGGCTCCGATGTGGAAACCGAAATGGCTCCGCATATCGTCGAGGGCTGTCTGCCAAAGACTGGGTTCGATGACGGCATCGTAGAAATTGCCGATCATTCGGATGAGTTCGAAAGCTTCATCGCTCAAGGCCTGCTCTCCCCGAAAGCGCCGATCGGCAAACTACAACACAGCGTGGCCAACATAGCCAGCTTGGGCGACATCCTTGCCGCTCGCGTCGCCAAGCGTATCCACCAAGTGGTGGACGCCATTCCTCAAACCGGTCGCTAATTCTCAGCAACAACATGGACCGTGAATAGGGGACTGCATGGTGAAGGCGGGGACTGGGGCGGATCCAAGGAGAAACGGCGCGCCGGCGCGCCTGCTCTCGACCATCGCGCTGGCGGGATATGGTCTTCGCGGCACCGCGCTGACGGCGGGGCTGGCCGCGAGTTTGGTGGCCATTGCGCCCAATGAGGCGAGCGCGCAGTTCGTCTGCGCGGCCACGGGCGGGGGCGGCGGGGGCGCCGATGCGAGCGGAAGCATCTTCAACTTTGCATGTGGTCCCGAAGCCGACGCCCACGGCACCAACGGCAGTAACAACATTGCGGTCGGCGCCGATGCTTGGGCCTACGGCGACAGCAGCAACAATGTTGCGATCGGCCCTGGATCCCAAGCCTTTGGCGACAGCAGTTACAACTACGCGAGCGGCTATAGCTCCTGGGCCTTTGGCGATGAAAGTCGCAACACTGCGAGCGGCCCCTCTTCCGATGCCACCGGGGATTTTAGCGCCAACACCGCAAACGGCGCCTCCGCTGATGCCTTCGGAGATCGTAGTGCCAACACCGCCACTGGCCAGTGGGCGAAAGCCATGGGCGACGACAGCTACAACAATGCGAACGGCGCGTATTCCGATGCCAGCGGCAGCGGCAGCGCCAACACCGCGAGCGGCGCTGGGGCCCAAGCCTATGGCGACGGCGGCGTCAACAGTGCGTTCGGCGCCGACGCCCATGCCTTTGGCGACGGCAGCCACAACATCGCGAGCGGTAATCTAGCCAATGCCTCCGGCGACGGCAGCAACAACATTGCCATCGGATACAGGGCAGTCGCCTCAGGCGCGGGCACTGCGAACATCGCCGTCGGTCAAGGCGCCACCTCGAGCGGCGCCGACTCGATCGCGCTGGGCAACAATGCAAAATCCTTGGCCGCGGGCAGCGTGGCCCTCGGCGAAGGAGCGACAGCCGGCTTCGCCAATTCGGTCGCCATCGGTCAAGGGGTGAGCACGGACCGTGCCGGTCAGGTCAAGGTCGGCTCGGACACCAGCACCTACACGCTTTCGGGCATCGCATCCTCACAAAGCCGGTCGGCACAGTCGGGCGACATCTATTTCGCAACCTCGGATTCGGCCGGCAACCTCGCGCTCTCCGACTATGGGCCGAGTACATTCGCGGCATACGATGCCCAGATCAGTGCCAACACCAGCGCTATCGCCGGTCTCGACGGCCGGGTCGGTTCGTTGGAGAAGACGGTCGGCGGTCTGTCCGGCAACATCGACAAGGCCTTCGAGGGCACGGCGATTGCGCTTGCCATGGCTGGCGCCGGCCTGCCTGGTGACAAGAACTATGCCGTCTCCATCAATTGGGGCGGCTTTGAAGGCGAGAACGCTTTTGCCGGCACGACCGCCATACGTCTTTCCGATCACGTGCAGCTGAACGGCGGTATCGGGGTTGGCGCGCGGCGTGGCACGGTGGGCGGACGCGCCGGACTGATGCTTACTTGGTAAGATGAGCAAACCTTCGTATGGGGCGACCCCGCTGGCCGGTTCCGGCGCAGCAGGTGCGGCATGGCATCGGACTGCAACATGGTTTGGCCGGCGCCTTGTTTTCGTTTTGGCTGCCGTATCCATTTGCCTGCTGCAAGTCTCGCTGGTCGCGTCTCAGACGAACAAGGAAACCCGCGTCGCCGACAAGCCGGCCAAGAGCCCGACACCTGCCAATATTGACCGCAACGGCGTCCTGATCCTGGTGCGGTCCACGCTGCTTGCCCTCGATCAGGCCAACAAGACCGGAAACTACACCGTGCTACGTGACCTGGGTTCGCCGGGCTTCCAGACCAACACCGATGCCAGGCTGGCCGAGATATTCGCTTCCCAACGCAGCCAGGACCTGGACCTGAGCGGCATTGCCATTCTCGAACCGCAACTGACGGTGCTGCCGCGGATCGAAACCAACGGAATGCTGCATATGGCCGGGTTCTTCCCCTCGGCGCCGTTGCAGGTGAACTTTGAACTGCTGTTCGAGCCGGTAAACCGGCAATGGAAGATCTTCGGCATCTCGGTGAAACTCACCCCGGGCGGGCCGCAGGCGCCCGACACGCCCGTGGCCGATCAGCCCAAACCGGCGGAACCGCTCCCGGATGCGCCGTCAACCGCCGTCGGGGCTGGCAGGAAGACGAAACCGGCAAAACCCCGCAACGATTCCGTCAAGCCGTGAACTGCCCGCCATGGAGCGCTGCGTGTCTCCTGGACAGCACCACCGCGCTCGCACATCTTCGGTTGCGGGATGCCTTTCTTTTCGTTTGCGAACGGGCAGCACGGGCAGGTTCAATCGCCTGTGCTGCCTGGCCAGACGGTCAGCCGGCGGGCTTGTAGACGCCGGCGGCCTTGTTGGCAGCCGCGAGCACACCCTTCATGTCGAGCTCTTCAAGGACGACGAGGTCGCGCACCGAGCCGCTGGCCCGCACGGCAAGCGTCATGCCCATCCCGGCGGTCTGGTCCGGCACCTCGCCATTGACGACGACGTCATACATGCCGCGCGTGAACATCAGGCTGGTCATCTTGCCGCCGACGCTTTCAAAAAGCGCCTTGACTGCAACTTCCCGGTTCGATCCCTGCATCAGCCCCTTGGCGGCCTGGGGTTCGTAATTCGCCAATATGGTAACCTTCATGGGAATCTCCTCCAAATATCACGTCTCGGGCTGCCCAATCGCGTGGGCAGCACGGACTTGCCTTCCTTTCCTGACATTTGACCCTGGTCTGTGGACCGCCTGGGCAACTACGGCAAAACCGGCGGTTCAGCCGGAGCATGGCTTCGGCCTGCGATAACATGCGCCTATTCTAATATATCGGCAATTCCGCCATTCGACGGAACCCGGGCCGCTCGCCGGCCTTACCGACTGCTGGGGATGGCAATAGCTACCCCAGCCACCACCAGAGGCCGCCGACCGCCAGCGCGATCGCCAGCGCCACGCCGGCCAGCATCACATAGGAGCCGATGATCATATCGCGGATGATCTTCTTGACGCTGGCGCGGTCGTTGAGGTTGGGGAAGGGCTCGTTCGGAAGCGGAACGCCGAGGAAATCGCAAAGCGGGCCCCACCCGTCGGTCACCTTGAAGACCAGCAGCCTTTCCGGCGACACCGCCGCCTTCACTTCGTCGATATAGGCGTTGTAGCGCGCCACCGCCTTGCCGCGGTCGTCCATGACGCCTTTTAGGGCGCGGCCCCAGACCAGCTTGTTCGACATATCGCCGAATTTGCGGCCGAACGGCGTCAGCCATTCCAGCACCTTGAACTGCCAGACATTTTCGGTGAAGTAGATCGTGTCGATGGTGCTGTCGTACCAGGCTTCGGCGCCGCGCGGATGCAGCGTCAAAAGCACCTTGGCGCGTGGGTAGGCGGCCATCAGCTCGCGCCACACACAGCAGCCCGGATTGTCGACGGTGGCGCGATAATTGGCGAACACGCGGTTCCAGTCGTGCTGGCTGCCGGGCGGGCTGTTGGCCACCTTGCGCCAGAAGTCGAGATGGCCCTTGTTGGCCTTGTTCAGGATGACTTCCTGCATGTGGTAGCTCGGAAAGCCGAGCCTGTTCAGCGCGGCGAAAGTGGACCACGTGCCGGTGCGACCGAATCCGGCCCCGATAAGTTCGAGTGTCATTGCCCCCATCCCGTTCGGCCGGATTGATTTTCCCGCTATATCCGGCTGCTGCGATTTCATGCTGCGCCGAAGCCGTTTGGCCCGCAACATTTTTTCATTAGCATTTGTGAAAATATGTAGACCAGCGCATGGCGCCCAAAGTCTGCAGCGGTTTTGACATGCGAGAACAACAATGTCGCCTGGACGACGAGCCGTGACCGTTTGGGCTATTCACGCCGGGCGCGGAGGCTGATAATAGGTCAGCCTAATTGACCTAAAATACGAAAACGCCCCGCGGGAGGTGCGCCTTGACCCTGTTGAACCTTCTGGCCTCGCGCTCGTCGCGCATGAAGGCCTCGGAAATCCGCGAGTTGCTGAAGCTGCTCGACCAGCCCGACATCATCTCCTTTGCCGGCGGTATTCCGGACCCGTCGCTGTTTCCGGCTGAAGCCATCGGCGACGCATACCAGGCGGTGCTCGGCGGCGCGGAAGCGGGCGCTGCCCTGCAGTACCAGGTCAGCGAGGGTTTTCTGCCGCTGCGCAAATGGCTGGCCGGCTACATGGGCAAGCTCGGCGTCCAATGCGACGAGGCAAACATCTTCATCACCTCCGGCTCCCAGCAGGCGCTCGACTATCTCGGCAAGCTGTTCCTGTCGCCCGCAGACACCGCCCTGGTCACCTGGCCGACCTATCTCGGCGCGCTGCAGGCCTTCAACGCCTACGAGCCGCGCTACGACCGGCTGAACACCGCCGGCGGCAACATGACGCCGGAGGCCTATCGCGCGGCCGCCGCCGCGAACGGCGGCAAGGTGAAATTCGCCTATCTGGTGCCGGATTTCGCCAACCCGACCGGCAACACGCTCGATGCCGCGCAGCGCAGGGCGGTGCTCGACCTCGCCGGCGAGCTCGACATCGCCGTCATCGAGGACGCCGCCTATCGGGCGCTGCGCTATGACGGCGAGGCGGTGCCGCCGATCCTGGCGCTCGACTGCGCGCGCTCCGAGGGCATCGATAACGCCCGCACGCTCTATTGCGGCTCGTTCTCCAAGATCCTGTCGCCGGGCATGCGCGTCGGCTGGGTCTGCGCGCCGCGCCATGTGGTGGAGAAACTGGTGCTGATGAAGCAGGCGTCCGACCTGCACAGCCCTTCGATCAACCAGATGGTCATGCACCGCGTCGCCGAGACCATTTTCGATGGCCAGGTGGAGAAGCTGGTCGGCGCCTACCGCAAGCGGCGTGACGCGCTGCTCGGCGCGCTCGAAGCCGAGATGCCCGACGGCATTTCCTGGAGCCGGCCGGATGGCGGCATGTTCGTCTGGCTGACGCTGCCGGAAGGCGCGGATGCCACCGAACTCCTGGCGCGTTCGGTGAAGGAGGCGCGTGTTGCCTTCGTGCCCGGCAACGCGTTCTACGCCGACGGCACCGGTCGCAACACGCTGCGCATGTCCTTCACGCTGGCGGATGATCGCGCGGTGAACGAGGGCGTGCCGAGGCTGGCGAAGTTGATGAGGGGGTAATCTCCCCCCCTTGAGGGGGAGATGTCGCCGAAGGCGACAGAGGGGGTCGTCTCACATAGAGCGCCGACGCCTTGCGGAGACAAAGGAGGTTGGCGCTCCACGCGCGGCGACCCCCTCTGGCCTGCCCGTCCTCCGCAGCAGCTGCGCTGCAGCTGCGGAGGGTGGACCGGCCATCTCCCCCTCGAGGGGGGAGATTACAGCTTCGCCGGCTGTCACCTCCTGCTCGCACAACCGTGATCGGTAGTGCGCAGGCGTGATTATCGGCGCGGCCGATTCTTCGGCTAGGGTCCCGGCCGATCCAACACCCCCCTGGATCGACCGGCGGCGAAGTCCCACCTTCGCGGCCTCGAACGAAAGAGCCCCGACGGCCTCCACCGGCGGGGCTTTTTTCGGTCTTGCGACGGTCCGTTAGCGCTGCCCTTTTTCGGGCCGCTCCGCTAAACTCTCACACCTTCGCCAGAAGGGGAGGAAAGCATGACCCTACGCCTCGGCTTCACCGTGCTTGCGCTCGCTGCCTTCGCCACCCAGGCATCGGCCTTCGAAATCTCCAGCCCGTCGGTCTCCAACGGCAAATGGGACGCAAAATATCTCGGCGACAAGGCCGGCTGCGGCGGCAAGAGCGTCTCGATCGCGCTTGCCTGGAAGGACCCGCCGGCCGGCACCAAGAGCTACGCGCTCACCATGTTCGATCCCGATGCCAACGGTGGCAAGGGGTTCTGGCACTGGCTTGCCTGGAACATCCCGGCGAGCGCCAAGGGCCTGGCCGAGGGCGCCGGCTCGAAAAGCAGCAAGCGCATGCCCAAGGGCACGGTGTCCGGGGAGGGCGGCGTTGGCCGCGCCGGCTATTTCGGCCCATGCCCGCCGCCCGGCAGCGGCACGCACCACTATGTCTTTACGCTCTATGCGCTCAGCGAAGCAAAGCTGCGCACGCCGGACAATCCGTCGCCGGAGATGGTGTCGGTCGCGGCGAAGAGCCAGGCGCTGGGCGAGGCGAGTGTGACGTATACGTATGGGAGGTAAGCGATCTCCCCCCTTGAGGGGGGAGATGGCCGGCAGGCCAGAGGGGGTCGCCTCGCACAGAGCGCGACTCCCTGCGAATGTGAAGAAGGAGGTCGGCGCTCCACGCGCGGCGACCCCCTCTGTCGCCTTCGGCGACATCTCCCCCTCAAGGGGGGAGATCAGCAGCTCACTCCGCCGCTTGCAGCTTATCCTGCGTCTTCGTCTTGAAGTCGCTGGCGTCGTGGCGTTCATGCAACTGGTAGGCAGGATCGCCGGAGAGGCGGTTGACCATACGGCCGCGTTTGACCGCCGGCCTGGCGTCGATCGCGTCGGCCCAGCGCTGCACATGCTTATACTCATGCACGGAGAGGAACTGCGCGGCATCGTTGTAGCTGCGGCCCTTGGCAAGCCCGCCATACCAGGGCCACACCGCCATGTCGGCGATGGTGTAGTCGGGCCCGGCGAGGTACTCGCTCTCGGCGAGGCGCCGGTCGAGCACGTCCATCTGCCGCTTGGTCTCCATGGCGAAGCGGTCGATGGCGTACTCGATCTTTTCCGGCGCATAGGCGTAGAAATGGCCGAAGCCACCGCCGAGATAGGGGGCCGAGCCCATCTGCCAGAACAGCCACGAGAAGGTTTCCGCCCGGGCGGCACGCTCCGTCGGCAGGAACTCGCCGAATTTTTCCGCGAGATAAGTCAGGATCGAGCCGGATTCGAACACGCGCACCGGCTTCGGCTCGCTGCGGTCCATCAGCGCCGGGATCTTGGAATTCGGGTTGACCTCGACGAAGCCGCTGCCGAACTGATCGCCGTCGTTGATGCGGATCAGCCAGGCGTCGTATTCGGCGCCCCTGTGGCCGCGCGCCAAAAGCTCCTCCAGCATGATCGTCACCTTCTGGCCGTTGGGCGTGGCCAGCGAATAGAGCTGCAGCGGATGCTTGCCGACCGGCAATTCCTTCTCATGCGTCGGCCCGGCGACCGGGCGGTTGATCGAGGCGAAGGCGCCGCCATTCGGCTTGTTCCAGGTCCAGACTTTCGGGGGGGTATACTGGTTCATCTCGGGGGCCTTGTTCCTGCGGGGCGGATTCGGGTTAGTTGGCGATAGACTTAGGTACGGTTCCACGTCCGTCAAAGAAAAAAGTTCAACTTTCGTTGAACTAATGACTGGACCAGCGCGGCGCCTCTCCTTCTCCCATATGGGAGAAGGGAAGATGCCCTTGCACCGCGCCCCTTTGGCCATACCTATACAAAAAGACCCGCAATGCAGGATCGACCGATGACAATCGAAAAAATCTCGCGCTCCGTCGTGGGCGTGCGCGCCACGGTTCCGGACGACGCCTTCACCGCCAACGCGCTGGGCACACGCCGCGAAGGCAGCGGCGTGGTGATCCGCGACAACGGGCTGGTGCTCACCATCGGCTATCTCATCACCGAGGCCGAGGAAGTGTGGCTGACCGACCAGAACGGCCGCGTGGTGGCCGCGCATGCGCTGGCCTACGACCAGGAGACCGGCTTCGGCCTGGTGCAGGCGCTGTCGCCGCTCGGCCTGCCGGCGGTCAAGTTCGGCAATGCCAGGAAGGCCAATATCGGCGACGCCGTGACGCTCGCCGACGGCATCGGCCAGCAGGTCGACGCCCACATCGTCACCAAGCAGGAATTCGCCGGCTATTGGGAATATCTCATCGACGAGGCGATCTTCACCGCGCCGGCGCACCCGTCGTGGGGCGGCGCTGCGCTGTTCGACGGCGACGGCAAGCTGCTCGGCGTCGGCTCGCTGCGTCTGCAGATGAGTCGCGCCGGCGAGGTCGCCGACATCAACATGATCGTGCCGATCGACCTTCTGACGCCGATCCTCGACGACCTTGTGAAGCGCGGCCAGGTGGCCAAGCCCGCGCGTCCGTGGCTCGGCGCCTTTTCGGCCGAGTCTAACGGCATGGTGGTGGTGATGAGCGTCGCCGAGGGCGGCCCGGCCGCCAAGGCGGGTCTCCGCCAGGGTGACATCATCTCCGATGTGCGCGACGGCGAGGTCGACGGTCTCGCCGACTTCTATCGCAAGCTCTGGCAGAATCCGGCCGGCGCGGAGATCCCGCTACGCGTGGTGCGCGACGGCCGCGAGACCTGGCTCAGGGTAAAATCCGCCGACCGCAACTCCTTCCTCAAGAAGCCGCAGCTGCAGTAACGCCGCCCGATGCATCCAAGGCTGCTGAAGACGTTTCTCGCGGTGGCGCGCACGCGCAACGTCACGCGCGCGGCGACCGAAGTGCATCTCGCGCAGTCGAGCGTCAGCGACCAGATCCAGGCGCTGGAAGCCGAGTTTGGCGCCAGCCTCTTCACACGCTCGCGGCAGGGGCTGGAACTGACGCCGGCCGGCGAGGCGTTGAAACCCTATGCGGAGCAATTGCTGGCGCTCGCCGACGACGCGCGCGCTGCTGTCAACGCCATCGAGAACGAGACGGCCGGCCGGCTTGCGATCGGCGCGCTGGAGACGATCGCTTCCATAAAACTTCCCGGCTGGCTCGCCGATTTCCAAGCCGCCCACCCCGACATCGACATCAAGCTGAAGATCGCCGGCAGCGGCGAATTGCTGCGCAGGCTGGGCGACGGCGAGATCGACGTCGCCTTCTGCTTCGACAGGGTCGGCGACAGCGAGCGGGACGAACGCTTTGCCAGACGCGTCGTCGCGGCGGAGCCGCTGGTGCTGATTGCGCCGCCCGGCGAGAACCGGACGCAGATCGATCTGGCGGAGCTTGCCGAAAAACGCTTCGTCGCCACCGAAACCGGATGCGTCTACCGCGCCATGGTCGACAATGCTTTCGCCAAGGCCGGCCTCGGCGGGCCGAAGCTGGCAGCCGAAGCCGGCAGCATCGACGCCATCGCCGGCCTGGTGGCGGCCGGCGCCGGCCTCGGCATCGTGCCGCGCCTGGCGGTCGCGGCCGCGCTCGACCGCGGCGAGGTCGCCGAGATCGCATGGCCGGGGCCGGTCCGGTCAGCGGACTTGGTGATGATCTGGCGGCGCCGCCGCGTCCAGCCGTCGCTGAAGGCACTGCTCGCTGCTGCGGGCGAGGGCTTTTCATCGGTCATACCAGCCGATGCCCGCCCTCGACATGCAGTGTCGTTCCCGTCGTGAAGCCGTTGTCCATCAGGAAGCGGATTGCGTCGGCAATGTCTTCCGGCCGGCCGACCCGCCCCACAGGCAGCCGTTCGGCCATCGCGGCGAGCGTCTCATTCTTTGCATCGCCGGCGACGAACTGCCAGATCGGCGTGTCGACCCAGCCAGGCGAGACGGCATTGACGCGGATCGGCGCCAGCTCGACGGCCAGGGCGCGCACCAGCCCCTCGAGCGCGGCGTTGACGGCGGCGACGACCGAGCCGCGCGCCGCCGGCCGGTAGGCGGCGATGCCGGAGACGAAGGTGAGCGAGCCGTTGGGCGGAAGCTTCGGCGCGCCATGCTTGGCCAAGAGCAGCGGCCCGTAGAACTTGCACTCCACCACCTTTTGCGCGGCTGAAAGCTCGACCTCGGGCAGCAGCCGGTAGGCGCCTTCGATGTCGGCCGCGGTGCTGACGATATGGTCGAGCCGGCCGATGCGCTCGAAAAGTGCGGCGACCGCATCCTCGCGGCTGATGTCGACCACCGCTGTCTCGATCGCGTCCAGGCGGCCGAGTTCATCCCGCGCGGTGCCCAGCTTCGCTTCGCTGCGCCCGGCAATGACGACACGCGCGCCCTCGTCGAGGCAGCGCCTGGCGAGCGCCAACCCCATGCCCGAGCTGCCGCCGACGATAAGAATTCTTGTCTTGTCCATGTCCATGCCTTTCCTTTGCGTGGACAGTGATGTGGCAGGCGGATGTTCACAGCGGAAACGGAAGAATCCGATAGCATCATCGGAGAGTCCGATGACAGATGGGTGGTGTCGATGACGCAGCCAATCTCCCCCCTTGTGGGGGAGATGCCCGGCAGGGCAGAGGGGGGCGCGAAGGAACGCGGCCTTTCCGTCTGATCTCCATCAACTATAAGCAGAGGCTGCGTCGCTACCCCGACAGGCTGGCGGGACAGCGCCCCCCTCTGGCCTGCCGGCCATCTCCCCCACAAGGGGGGAGATCGGTAGCTTTGGCGCCGCGCTAGAAGGAACAACGATGCCCCCGATAAAAGTCGATCCGGACAAGGTTCGCGAATTCCCCAATGCCGAGAGCTTCTACGCCTGGCTGGGCGAAAACCACGCCGGCGAAAGCGAGGTCTGGATCAAGATCCACAAGGTCGGCTCGGGTCTCGCCTCGATCACCCCGAAGGAAGCGATCGACGCCGTGCTCTGCTTTGGCTGGATTGACGCCGTGCGCAAGTCGCTCGACGAGAAAAGCTTCCTGCAGCGCTATACGCGGCGCGGCAAAAAGAGCATCTGGAGCAGGATCAACATCGACAATGTCGCCCGCCTGATCGACGAGGGCCGCATGACCAAGCACGGCCTCAGGCAGGTCGAGGCGGCGAAGGCCGACGGCCGCTGGGACCGCGCCTATGGCGGGTCGAAGGAGATGACGATCCCGCCCGACCTGCAGGCGGCGATCGATGCCGAGCCGAAGGCGAGGGAGATGCTGGCAAAGCTTTCCGCCCAGAACCGCTTCGCGCTCGCCTTCCGCACCCACAACATGAAGACCGAGGCGGGGCGCAAGAAGAAGATCGAGAGCTTCGTCGAGATGCTGAAGCGCGGCGAGACCATCTACCCCCAGAAGAAGTGACCTGGTATCTCCCCCCTTGAGGGGGAGATGTCGCCGAAGACGACAGAGGAGGTCGCCGCGCGTGGAGCACTAGCCTCTTCTTCGCGTCCGCAGGGCGCCGACGCTCGATGTGAGACGACCCCCTCTGGCCTCCCGGCCATCTCCCCCTCAAGGGGGGAGATTCCCCGTCGCGCCGGCTTTCGTCATTCACCGGCGTGGCAGGAATGAGTGATGGGCTGGACCGCCAATCCCCGCATTACGGTCCCTTGCGGGGGAGAGGTCCGGTAAGACAGGAGGGGTAGGAGGAAACTCAGCTTTTCAGAACCGGGGAGCAAGTCATGAACACCAGAACAATTCACTCCGGCAAGGTCGCCCTCGTCACCGGCGGCAATCGCGGCATCGGCCTCGAGACCGGCCGCCAATTGGCGGCGCTTGGCTTCACCGTGCTGCTCGGCGTGCATGATCTTGCCAAAGGCGAGGCGGCTACGAGGCGACTGGATGGCGATGTGCACGCCATCGCCCTCGACGTCACGTCCGAGGACGCGGCAGCCCACGCCGCGGCCGAGATCGAGCGCCGCTTCGGCCGGCTGGACGTCTTGGTCAACAACGCCGCCATCCATTACGACCCGTCGGCGCGGGCGCTGCGGCCCGACTGGACAACGATCCGCGATGCTTTCGAGACCAACGTCTTCGGCGCCTGGCGCGTCGCGATTGCCTTCGCGCCGCTGCTCAGCGCCTCAGGTCACGGCCGACTGGTCAATGTCTCGTCCGAAGGCGGCTCGCTCGCTTCGATGGGCGCCGGCGCGCCGGCCTATTCGACCAGCAAGGCGACGCTCAACGCGCTGACCCGCATCCTGGCCGCCGAGCTCCGCGGCGCCGGCGTCCTGGTCAACTCGATCTGCCCCGGCTGGGTCGCGACCGACATGGGCGGTCCCGGCGGACGTCCCGTCGCGCAAGGCGCCGCCGGCATCGTCTGGGCCGCGACCTTGCCGGACGACGGCCCGACCGGCGGCTTTTTCCGCCATGGCAAGAAACTGCCGTGGTGAGGCGGCGCCGCGCTGGCGTGCCCCATCCTCCATGCTACGAAAATAGCATACTCGACCCGCGAAATGTGATGCTAGGCTCGCCTCCGTGCACCCAAGGCACGCGACACGATCTCGCAAGAGGAGGAGTTGCAGGCGGGATCGAGGCTCCAATCCAAAATCAGGACGAAACTGTTGAACCATTGCGAGGCCCGCCGCGTTTCGGGTGGTTGGCCACAAGGGAGGAACCACCAGTGAAAGCATCCTATCTCGTCTCGGCCGCGCTCATCGCGGCATCCGCAATGCCGGCGGCGGCTGGCGAAATTTCCGACGGCAAGGTCAAGATCGGCATCCTCAACGACCAGTCCGGCGTCTATGCCGATTTCGGCGGCAAGTGGTCGGTCGAGGCCGCTAAGATGGCGGTCGAGGATTTCGGCGGCAAGGTGCAGGGCGCGCCGATCGAGATCGTCAGCGCCGACCACCAGAACAAGCCGGACATCGCCTCCAACATCGCGCGCCAGTGGTACGACACCGAGCAGGTCGACGCGATCATGGAGCTCACGACGTCTTCGGTAGCACTCGCCGTCCAAGGGCTTTCCAAGGAAAAGAAGAAGATCGACATCGTCACCGGCGCGGCCTCCACCGACCTCACCGGCAAGCAGTGCTCGCCCTATGGTTTCCACTGGGCCTATGACACGCACTCCCAAGCGGTCGGCACCGGCGGCGAGCTCGTGAAGCAGGGCGGCGACAGCTGGTACTTCATCACCGTCGACTACGCCTTCGGCTATTCGCTGAAGGACCAGACCGCCAAGCTGGTCGAGGCCAGCGGCGGCAAGGTGGATGGCGAAGTGCGCTATCCGCTGGGCTCCACCGACTATTCCTCCTTCCTGCTTCAAGCACAGTCTTCCGGTGCCAAGATCGTCGGCCTTGCCAATGCCGGCCTCGACACGTCCAACTCGATCAAGCAGGCGGCCGAGTTCGGCATCGTCGCCGGCGGCCAGCGGCTGGCCGCACTTCTTTTCACGCTCGCCGAAGTGCACGGCCTCGGCCTGCAGGCGGCGCAGGGCGTGGTGCTGACCGAAGGCTATTACTGGGACCGCGACGACGAGAGCCGGAAATTCGCCGATCGCTTCTTCAAGCGCACCAACCGCATGCCGAACATGATTCAGGCCGGCACCTATTCGGCGGTGACGCAATATCTGAAGGCCATCGACAAGGCCGGCACCGACGAGACCGAGGCGGTGGCCAAGCAACTGCATGAGATGCCGGTCAACGACGTCTTCACCGCCAACGGCAAGGTGCAGGCCGACGGCTCGATGGTGCACGACATGTATCTCTACCAGGTCAAGAAGCCGGAAGAGAGCAAGAAGGACTGGGACTACTACACCTATCTGGCAACCATACCCGGCGACAAGGCCTTCATGAAGGCCGAGGACAGCGGCTGCCCGCTCGTCACCAAGTGACGGCCGACACCGCTACCGCCGTCCGACGGGACGGCAAGGAACAGACGCCGCGGGTGGTGCTTTCCGCCCGCGGCTTGCGGCGCGACTTCGCCGGTTTCGTCGCGGTGAAGGATGTTGATCTCGACGTCCATCACGCCAGGATCCATGCCTTGATCGGCCCGAACGGCGCCGGCAAGACCACCATTTTCAACCTGTTGACCAAATTCCTGCAGCCGAGCAGCGGCACGATCGAATTGCTCGGCACCGACATCACCAGCACGCCGCCGGCGAAAGTGGCGCGCATGGGCCTGGTCCGCTCCTTCCAGATCTCGGCGATCTTTCCCCATCTCAGCGTCCTCGACAATGTGCGCGTGGCGCTGCAGCGTCCCGGCGGGCTGGGCTACCAGTTCTGGCGCCCGGTCTCGGCGCTGGACCAGCTCACGCCAAGGGCGCGCGAGCTGCTCGCCGTCGTCGGCCTTGACGATGCGGCGCATCGGCTCGCCGGCGATCTCTCCTATGGCAGGAAGCGCGTGCTGGAGATCGCCACCACGCTGGCGCTGGACCCCAAGGTGCTTTTGCTCGACGAGCCGATGGCCGGCATGGGGCATGAGGATGTCGGCATGATCTCCGGCATCATCCGCTCGCTCGCCCGGGATCGCGCGGTGCTGATGGTCGAGCACAATCTCACCGTCGTTGCCGACCTCTGCGACTGGATCACCGTCATGCAGCGCGGCCAGGTGCTGGCGGCCGGCGACTATGCGACGGTCAGCCAGGACGAGCGCGTGCGCGTCGCTTACATGGGAACCGAGCATGAGTGAGCCGCTGCTGGCTGTCCGCGATCTTCACGCCTGGTACGGCGAGGGCCACGCGCTGCATGGCGTCAATCTCGAAGTCTCGCGCGGCGAGACGGTGACGCTGCTTGGCCGCAACGGCGTTGGCAAGACGACGACGCTGCGCGCCATCATGGGGCTGATCCGCAAGCGAACGGGCAGCGTCACCTTCAACGGCAAGGACCTGATCCGCCTGCCGCTGCACCGCGTCGCGCATCAGGGCATCGGCTTCGTGCCGGAGGAGCGCGGCATCTTCGCGACCCTCACCGTCGACGAGAACCTGATCCTGCCGCCGGTGGTGGCCAAGGGCGGCATGAGCGTGGAGGAGATTTTCGAGCTCTTCCCCAACCTCAAGGAGCGCCGCAACAGCCAGGGCACGAAACTTTCCGGCGGCGAGCAACAGATGCTGGCGATCGCCCGCATCCTGCGGACCGGCGTCGAGATGCTTTTGCTCGACGAGCCGACGGAAGGGTTGGCGCCCGTCATCGTCCAGCGCATCGGCGAATTGCTGGCGACGCTGAAGGAGCGCGGCATGACTATCCTGCTGGTCGAGCAGAATTTCCGCTTCGCCGCCCGCATCGCCGACCGCTTCTATTTGATGGATCACGGCAAGGTGGTGGAGGGTTTTGCCGTGGGGCAGCTTTCCGCGCATACCGAGAAGCTGCACGAGGTGCTGGGGGTATGATGGCCAAATGACCATGATCTTCGGCATCCCCATCCAGGCCTTGCTCGGGCAGCTTTTGGTCGGCCTCATCAACGGCTCCTTCTACGCGATGCTGAGCCTCGGGCTGGCCGTCATCTTCGGGCTGTTGCGCATCATCAATTTCGCCCATGGCGCGCTCTATATGCTCGGCGCCTTCATCGGTTATCTGCTGCTGGTCCATCTCGGCATCGGCTACTGGCCGGCGCTGGTCATCGTGCCTTTGGCCGTCGGCCTGTTCGGCATGGCGGTGGAGCGCGTGGCGCTGTCGCGTCTCTACCGCCTCGACCCGCTCTACGGTCTGCTCTTCACCTTCGGCCTGGCGCTCGTGATCGAAGGCGTCTTTCGCTTCTACTACGGCGTCTCCGGCGACCCATACGCCGTGCCGGCGCTGCTCGCCGGTGGCACCAATCTCGGCTTCATGTTCTTGCCCAACTATCGCGGCTGGGTGGTGGTGGCCTCGCTCATCGTCTGCATCGGCACCTGGCTGCTGATCGAAAAAACCAGGCTCGGCTCGTATCTCCGCGCCGCGACCGAGAACCCGGAGCTGGTCCAGGCCTTCGGCGTCAACGTGCCGTTGCTGTTGACACTCACCTATGGGCTGGGGGCGGCGCTTGCAGGACTCGCCGGCATCCTTGCCGCGCCCGTCTACCAGGTCAGCCCGCTGATGGGCTCGGACTTGATCATCGTCGTCTTCGCCGTCGTCGTGGTCGGCGGCATGGGGTCGATCCTCGGCGCTATCGTCACCGGCTACATGCTCGGCCTCGCCGAGGGCCTGACCAAGGTCTTTTATCCCGAGGCCTCGAACCTCGTCGTCTTCGTCATCATGGCGATCGTGCTTCTGCTGCGCCCGGCCGGCCTGTTCGGAAGGGATGCCTGAGATGAGCGAGGCGACCCTTCACGAAGAACGCGCTGCCGCCTCCGTTCGGCTGGAACGGGCGCTTGTGGCGCTGGGCATACTGGCTCTCGTCGCAGCACCTTTCATCATCTATCCGATCTTCGTGATGAAGATGCTGTGCTTCGCGCTCTTCGCCTGCGCCTTCAACCTGCTGCTCGGCTACACCGGCCTGCTCTCCTTCGGCCACGCCGCCTTCTTCGGCGGCGCCGCCTATTTCTGCGCCTATGCCGTGAAGGCCTGGGGCTGGCCACCCGAGGCCGGCATCCTGCTCGGCACCGTGGGCGCCGCGGCAATGGGCCTTGTGGTGGGCTTCCTCGCCATTCGCCGGCAAGGCATCTATTTCGCCATGATCACGCTGGCGATGGCGCAGATGTTCTATTTCTTCTGCGTGCAGGCGCCCTTCACCGAGGGCGAGGACGGCATCCAGGGCGTTGCGCGCGGGCATCTCTTCGGCATCCTCGACCTCAACGTGCCGATGAACATGTACTTCTTCGTGCTTGCCGTTTTCCTGATCGGCGTCTTCGCCATCTGGCGCATCGTCAACTCGCCCTTCGGCATGATCCTCCGCTCAATAAGGGAGAACGAGAACCGCGCCATTTCGCTCGGATACTCAGTTGGCCGCTACAAGCTCGCCGCCTTCGTCATGTCGGCCGCCCTTGCAGGTCTTGCCGGCGCGGTCAAGGCGATCGTCTTCCAGTTCGCGACGCTGACGGACGTTACCTGGCAGATGTCGGGCGAGGTGATCCTGATGACGCTCCTCGGCGGCATCGGCACCATGGTCGGCCCGGTGGTCGGCGCAGGGCTGGTCGTCGGGCTGGAGAATACGCTGGCGACCTCCGGCTTCCCGGTGACGATTGCCACCGGGCTGATCTTCATGGTCTGCGTGCTGATCTTCCGGCGTGGCATCGTCGGCGAGATTTATGCTCGGTGGTTCGGGCGGAAGGGCTGAGCGCAGCGCTCTTCTCCCCCTTGAGGGGGAGATGGCCGCGGAGCGGCCAGAGGGGGTCATCGCGCGTGGAGCGCCATCCTCAATCTGCTGAAGGAGGCCGAGTCCAGTCGAACCGACCCCCTCTGTCGCCTTCGGCGACATCTCCCCCTCAAGGGGGGAGATCGGCAGCTCACCCCACCGGCACCTCCAGCCCCACCTTCACCCGGTCCATGGCAACGAAAGTGCGAAATCTCTTTACGTTGTTGTTTTCGAAGAACAGCCGCCTAGTCAGCGCCTCGTAGTCGGCCATCGTAGCCACGGTGACGACGAGGATGAAGTCGGCTTCGCCAGTGACGTAATAGCATTGCTGCACTTCCGGTACCGCGGCGAAGCCGCGCTTGGCGGCGTCGATCAGCTCGGCCCGCTCGCTCTCTACTTCCACCTCGACGAAGATGGTGATCGGGTGGCCGACCTTGGCCGGGTCGACCAGCGCCACATTGGCGCGGATGACACCATGCTCCTCCATGCGCCTGATGCGCCGCTGAACGGCCGGTGCCGAGAGATTGACCGCTTCGCCGATCGCGCGCTGCGGCGTCGCGTTGTCCTTCTGCAGGATGGCGAGGATGGCGCGGTCGAAGGCGTCGAGATTAGGCAAAGCTGGCATTTGGCGGCATCCGGATGAAACAAACTTGCAATCAGATGGCTGAGACAGAGCGCAATTCTCGCTCGCTCCGCAATAGAGTTCAGCACCCCAGAGTTCAGTGCCTCGGAGAAAAAACGCCATGATGCTGCTCAACCAACGTCCTGAACACAACCAGCCGCTGGTGACTGCCGATGCCGTCGCCCTCGGCATAGCCGGCGCCGACCAGGCCGAGCATTATCTCGACGCCCGCGACAACCACGCCGAGACGCCGCTGCATGCCTTGCCGACACTGGCCGGCGAGCTCGGCATCGCCGCGCTGCACATCAAGGATGAGGGCAAGCGCCTCGGCCTCGGCAGCTTCAAGGCGCTGGGCGGCGCCTACGCCGTCATGCGGCTGGTGCTGGAAGAGGCCGGCAAGCGGCTCGGCCGCGCTGTCGATGTCGGTGAGATCAGCGATGCCAAGGTACGCGCGATCGCGGCGCAGATGACCTTCTGCTGCGCCACCGACGGCAATCACGGCCGCTCGGTGGCGCAGGGCGCCGGCCTCGTCGGCGCGCGCTCGGTGGTCTTCGTCCATGCCGGCGTAAGCCGCGAGCGCGTCGCGGCGATCGCCCGCTTCGGCGCCGAGATGGTGCGCGTCGAGGGTGGCTACGATCATTCGGTGCGCGAAGCCGCCCGTGTCGCCGCCGAGCGCGGCTGGACGGTCGTCTCCGACACCTCCTGGCCGGGCTATGAGCGCATCCCGGGCCTGGTCATGCAGGGCTACACAGTGATCGCGCGCGAGGCGTTGAAGCGCTTGCCCGAACAGCCCACCCATGTCTTCCTGCAGGCCGGCGTCGGCGGCTTCGCCGCAGCGATCGCCGGCCATCTGGCGATCCTGCTCGGCGAGCGCCGGCCGAAGGTCGTGGTGGTGGAGCCCGCCCGCGCGGCGTGTGTCTACGCCACCGCCGAGGCCGGGCGTCCGGTAAAAATCCCGCATGAGCAGCCGACCGTCATGGCCATGCTCGAATGCCACGAGCCGTCGCTGGTCGCCTGGCGCGTGCTGGCGCGCCTCGGCGATGCTTTCATGACCGTGGACGAGGAGGATGCGGTCGCGGTGATGAATCGGTTGGCGCGCCCTGCCGGCAACGATCCGGCGATCGTCTCCGGCGAGAGCGGCGGCGCAGGGCTTGCCGGCTTGATCCGCGCCGCCGGAGACAAGGACATGCGGGCAGCCCTCGGCCTTGATGCTCGCTCCCGCATACTCATCATCAACTCCGAAGGCGCCACTGACCCGGGCCGCTATGCCGAACTGGTCGGGGTGGCGCCGGAGGAAGTTGCGCTGGCGCGGCAGCCGGCATGAGCAATCTGACGATCAACGCCGACCGTCTCGCCGGCCGCATCGAGGAGCTCGGCCGCCTTGGCCGCGATGAGCAGGGCCGCCTGGTCCGTGTCGCGGCTTCGGACATGGATCGGCTCGGCCGCGACCGTCTCGTCGGCTGGCTGCGGGAAGCGGGGCTCGAGGTCGCCGTCGACCGCATCGGCAACATCTTCGGCATCTGGCAGGACGACGCCAATGCCGGCCAGGCGCCGGTCATGCTCGGCTCGCATATCGACACGGTGATCGATGCCGGCATCTATGACGGCTGCTATGGCGTGCTCGCAGGTCTCGAAGCGATCGAGAGCCTGAAAGAGGCCGGCTTCGTGCCGGCGCGTCCGATCGTGGTCGCGGCCTTCACCAATGAGGAGGGCGTGCGCTATGCGCCCGACATGATGGGCTCGCTGGTCTATGCCGGCGGGCTCAGCGTCGAGGAAGCGCTTGCCACGGTCGGTACCGATGGCTCGGTGCTGGGCAAGGAACTGGAGCGCATCGGCTATGCCGGTTCTCACGAGCCGGGCTTCATCGAGCCGCATGCCTATGTCGAATTGCATGTCGAGCAGGGGCCGGTGCTCGAACGCGAGGGCATCGCCATCGGTGCGGTCGAGAACCTGCAGGGCATTTCCTGGCAGCGCATAACGATCGACGGCGTCGCCAACCATGCCGGCACCACGCCGATGGCGATGCGCAGCGATGCCGGCGTCGCCGCCGCTCGCGCCATTGCCTTCGTCGCGGAGCGGGCCGCCGTCTCGCCGACGCCGACGGTCGCGACCGTGGGCACCATCGCCTTCGAGCCGAACGCCATCAATGTCATCCCGTCGCGGGCGACCTTCACCGTCGACCTGCGCGATCCCGACGAGGCGCGCTTGGGAGAAGAGGAGGCGGCGCTCGCTGCTTTCCTCGGCGGGCTCGCCACCAGCGCGAACGTCTCGATTCGGACCGAACGCCTGGTGCGCTTCGCGCCGGTGACCTTCGATGCCCGCATCGTTTCGCTGATCGAGGATTGCGCCCTGGCCAACGGCTTCTCCTGCCGGCGCATGACCTCGGGCGCCGGGCATGATGCGCAGATGATTGCGCGCATCGCGCCGTCCGCGATGATCTTCGTGCCGAGCCGGGGCGGCATCAGCCACAACCCGGCCGAGTTCACCGCCGCCGGCCACCTCGCCGCCGGCGCCAACATCCTGCTCGGCGTCGCCGCCAGGCTGGCGGCCGACTGATCGGAAAAGGGGGAATGCAGATGACCGACCTCGAGGAGCTTCACCGCGAGATGACGGCGTGGCGGCATGACCTCCACGCTCATCCCGAATTCGGCTTCGAGGAAAAGCGCACCGCCGCTTTCGTCGCGCAAAAACTGCGCGCGTTCGGGCTGGAGGTGGCGGAGGGCGTCGGCGGCACCGGCGTCGTCGGCACGCTGAAGAAAGGCAGCGGCAACCGCGCGGTCGCGCTGCGCGCCGACATGGATGCGCTGCGCATCGCCGAGCAGGGAACGGCCGCCTATCGCTCGCAAACGCCAGGCACCATGCATGCCTGCGGCCATGACGGCCACACCACCATGCTGCTTGGCGCGGCCAAGCTGCTTGCCGATGAGGGCGGCTTCGACGGCACGGTGCGCTTCATCTTCCAGCCGGCCGAGGAATGGGGCGGGGGCGCGCTGGCGATGCTG
The DNA here is from genome assembly GCF_058312955.1 of Mesorhizobium sp. LEGMi-168a. Lineage (NCBI taxonomy): Bacteria > Pseudomonadati > Pseudomonadota > Alphaproteobacteria > Hyphomicrobiales > Phyllobacteriaceae > Mesorhizobium > Mesorhizobium sp. LEGMi-168a. Next base: position 94,050 of record NZ_JBZEGV010000021.1, on the reverse strand, counting down.
GAGGATGGCCTCATCGAGCGCTTTCCCTTCGAGGAAATTTTTGGGCTGCACAACATGCCGGGCCTGCCGATCGGCCATTTCGAGACCCGGAGCGGTCCGGTCATGTCGGCCGAGGACAATTTCGAGATCGTGCTGAAAGGCCTTGGCGGCCACGCGGCGCGGCCGCACGCCGGGCGGGAGACGCTGGTTGCCGCCTGCGCGCTGGTCCTCAACCTGCAGACCATCGTCTCGCGGCGCTTGAGCCCGGCCGATATCGGCGTCGTGTCGGTCACCGAGCTCATCACTGACGGCACCCGCAACGCGCTGCCCGGGCTCGCCCGTATCCTCGGCGACTGCCGCAGCTTCCGGCCTGAGGTGAGCGCGGCGATCGAGAAGGAGATGCGCCGCATCGCCGAGGGTACGGCGCAGGCCTATAACGTTGCGGCGCAAGTCACTTACACGCGCGAGTTCGTGCCCTTGATCAACGACGCTGCGCTTGTTGACGAAGCGCTTGCGGCGGCTAGGACGGTGCTGGCCGACGACGCCATTGGCGTCGCGGCTGAGCCGATGACGGCCTCGGAGGATTTCGCCCGCTTCCTGAACGAGGTGCCCGGCTGCTTCGTCTTCATGGGCAACGGCAACTCCGCGCCGCTGCACAACCCGTCCTATGACTTCAACGACGAAGGCCTGCTCCACGGCGCGCGCTTCCATGCGGCGGTGGTGAGACGGCGGCTGCCTGTTGTGTGAAGCGTCGGCGATTGGCGAAAACCGCGGAGCGCTAGTCTCCCCCCAAGTGGGGGAGATGCCCGGCAGGGCAGAGGGGGGCGCTGTCCCGCCAGCGTCTCGGCTCTTTGCAGCCATACCCAAGCCGGCTAGCGGCGTATCCGACATCGATCAGCGCCTCATTCCTTCGCGCCCCCCTCTGTCCTGCCGGACATCTCCCCCACAAGGGGGGAGATTAGCAGCTCCGCCCCGGTAACCCTTTCTTCTTTCGTTTCATGCAGTATTGCCCGGACGGGAGTGGGCAAACACAAGGCATGGCCGACGACAATAAACGCAACGGCGACTTCTGGGCGCTGGCGCTCGATCGCGCCCAACTCGGCCTTTGGGACTGGAACCTCGCGACCGGCGATTGCTATTACTCGCCGCCCTGGTCGAGGATGCTGGGCTATGCCGAGGGCGAGCTCGCCAACACCTCCGATCTCTGGCTGAAGCTCACCCATCCCGACGACCGCGAAAGGGCGCAGCAAAGCGGCGACCGCCACATCGCCGGCCTGACCCCATCCATCGAGACGGAGCTGCGCCTGAAGCACAAGGACGGCCACTGGGTCTGGGTGCTCGACCGCGGCGGCATCGTCGAGCGCGACGCCGAGGGCAGGCCGCTGCGCCTGATGGGCGTGCAGACCGACATCACCAAGCGGAAAGAGGCCGAGGCCGCGCTGGATGAGGTCAATGTCCGCTTCCGCCTCGCGCTCGCCGCCAGCGGCACCGGCATCTGGCACTACGACATAGCTACCAACAAAAGCTTTTGGGATGCGCGCACCCGGGAAATCTTCGGTCTGGTCAGCGACACCGACGAGGTGACAGCCGACCTCTGGCACACCTATCTCCACCCGGACGACAAGGAGGCCACAGAGAAGGCGCACCTGCCGCCGCCGGGCTCACAGGCGGTTACCGCATCGCAATACCGCATCGTCCGGCGCGACGGCGTGGTCCGCCATGTCGAGTCGCTGGTGCGCTTCATCGCCGCCGGCTCGGCCGGCCAGATCCTCGGTACCGTGCGCGACATCACCGACGAGAAGAAGCGCGCCGAGGAGCTCGCCCACGCCGCCCACCACGATGCCTTGACCAGACTGTTGAACCGCTCGGCCTTCGACCGGCTGCTGGCCGAAAACATCGGCGCGGCCGGGCGGCTGCCGCTTGCCGTGTTCTATGTCGACCTCGACTACTTCAAGGCGCTGAACGACTATGCCGGCCACGCCGCGGGCGACGTCGCGCTGAAGAGCGTCGCCGCGGGCATTCGCGCCAGCCTGCCGCCTTCGGCGCATGCGGCGCGCCTCGGCGGCGACGAGTTCGCGCTGCTGGTGCCCAATTGCGACGACGCCTGCGCCGAACGGCTCGCGCGCGCCGTGCTCGCCGCCGTGCGCGACGCCGATCTTGGTCCCGCCGTGACCACCCGCAGGTTGGCGGCCAGCATCGGCATCGCCTTCGTGCGCGATCCCGGGATGACTGTGGCCGACGCGCTGGCCTGCGCCGACGATGCCTGCTACGCGGCCAAGGCCGGCGGGCGCGACCGCTTCGCAGTGTTCTCGCCAGAGACGGCTTCCGGCTCCGGCGGCCTCAACGCCGCACGGCTCGCCGCCAAGCTGGTCGACGCGATGGAGGACAGCCGGCTGAAGCTGTTCGGCCAGGAGATCCATCGCCTGGGCAGGCCTTGGGAAGAGAGCCGCCATGTCGAGGTGCTGGCGAGGCTCGAAGGCCGCAACGGCAAGCTGATCCCCCCGGGTGAGTTCATGCCGGTGGCCGAACGTTTCGGCCTTGCCGCCCGGCTCGACCGCTGGATCATCCGCACGGCGCTCATCCGCCATGGCAAGGCGATGCGCTCCGGCGCCATCTCGCTCGACTTCAACCTGTCGGCGCAGACGCTCTCCGATCCGCAGCTCTGGGATTTCGTCGACGCGGCAATCGCCGAGAGCGGCGCGCCGCCCTCGGCAGTCGGCTTCGAGATCACCGAAACCGCCGCCGTCACCAATTTCGACGGGGCGGAAGAATTCGTGCGCAAGGCCAGGCTGCGCCATTGCCGCGTCAGCCTTGACGATTTCGGCGCCGGCATGAGCTCCTTCGAATATCTCAGGCGCTTCCCCATCGACGCCATCAAGATCGACGGCTCCTTCGTCGAGCACATCGCCGACAGCCGCTTCGACCGCGAGATCGTCTCGGCGATCGCCGGCATCGCCCGCTCGATGGGCTGCGCGGTCGTCGCCGAGAAGATCGAGGAAAAGAGCGCGCTGGAAATACTCATTGGCATGGGCGTCGCCTATGGCCAGGGTTATTTCCTGCACCGGCCCGAGCCACTCGAGGCGATCGTGGCGAGAGCGACCGGTCGGCCGGCGCCGCTTGACAGACCTGAGTTCCGGCTGAGCGGAACAAAATAAGCAACTGCTAAAATTGAGTCCGCTGATTTAAGGGCACCGTAATCCGGCAGGGCAATGATCGCCATCGACGACAAGATCGGAGCGACCATGAAGAAACTTCCTTTGCTGGCGGCAACGGCGATCGGCTTGCTCGGCATCCTCGCAACCGGGCAATCCTTCGCCGGCTCGGATCATGGCGGTCAGGTGACGGCGGCCCTGCCGGACGACAATGACGACCAGGGCGCCACCGCCGGCAATGACGGCGACCACGACGTCGCCGAGAATGACGAGGGCGATCACAAGGGCGACGGCGTCGAGTCCGGCTCGCATGATGGCGATCAGGGCGACGATGAGGGCGACGACGACTCGGATCACCAGGGCGCCGATCACGATGGCGATGGCGGCGGCCATGATGGTGGCGGCGACAGCGCTGGTCATGATGGCGGCGACGGCGGCAGCGGCGGCGACGGCGGCGACGACTGAATGGCGGCGCTGTAGCCGCCCGCCGGTCGCGCGCAGGTTGAGCAGCCTAGGGGATTCTTAAGATATAAGCGGCTATCACTTTGCCGAACCGATTTCGTTCTGCTCGAGACATGATGTCTTGGCTCGACTATCCGGCACCCGTTCCATGACGGACTGGTACCGTTGGGGCCGAGAATGTCTTCGATTTCCGCGCTGAACAACGCCGTCCTGATCCTGCTGCCGCAGCGCCCGACGTCGGCGGCCGTTGGAGACAGGCTTGTCGCGAGCATCAATGGCGCCTCCGCCGGTACCGGCGCGGGCTCGCCGCTGACGCAGGCGCAGGCCAGGATCACCGAGTCCATGTTCAGCGTGAACAACCTCGACGCCACGCAAATGAAGGCTCGGCTGTTCGAGCGCGTCGGCAAGGAATTCGGCATCGATCGGGACGATTACGATTCCCTGTTCTCCTACGGCTCGGCCATCAAGACCGCGCTCGACGACCTGAAGCAGAAATCTCCCTCCAGCATTGCCGAGATCGAAAAGAAGCTGGGGCTGGATGAGCTCGGCATTTCGCTCGATACGCTGGTCAATGCGATCGTCGATCCAAATGGCAGCGACGGCGACAGGCTGGATGCCGCGCTCGAGAAGAAAGCCGGCGACCACGGCAGGGGCGAGGGGAAAGCCGCTTCGCATACCCCGACGCAGCCGGGCGAGATCGGTCTTTACGGCGGCTGAGCGAGACCGGCGATGTCTTCACCTCCCGTGCTGAACAACACCGCTTTGCTGATCCTGCAGCAGCAGCGCCCGCCGGCGACGGCCAGATCGGTCGCGGACAGCCTCGCCGGATCCGGCGCCGGCTCGCCCCCGGTGCAGGCCGGGAATTCTCAATCCATCTTCAGCGTGAGCAACCTCAACGTCACGGCAACGAAAGTCCGGTTGATGGAGCGCGCGGGCAAGGAGTTCGGCATCGACCAGGCCGACTATGAATCCGTGTTTTCCTACGGTTCGGCGGTCAAGAACGCGGTCGAGGCGTTGAAACGGCAATCTCCGTCGGCGATTGCCGAGATCGAAAAGCAGCTCGGCTTGGACCAGCTCGGCATTTCGCTCGATACGCTGGTCAACGCGATCGTCGATCCGACTAGCGGCGATGGCGACAGGCTGGACGCCGCGCTGGAAAAGCACCTGGGCGAGATCGCTAGGGACGAGGCCGCCACGGTCCAGCCGGACGAGATTGGGCTTTACGGCGACTGAGCGGCTCGAGTGATCTCCCCCCTTGAGGGGGAGATGTCGCCGAAGGCGACAGAAGGGGTCGCCTCACGTAGAGCGCGACGCCTTGCTAAGCGAAAAGAGGTTGGCGCCCTGTGCGTGGCGACCCCCTCTGGCCTGCCGGCCATCTCCCCCGCAAGGGGGGAGATTAGCAACTTCGGCGCTTCGCTCTTCCTGCAACGCTGGCGATTGGCGCCTCTCCTTGGCGGTTGACGGCGGACGCGCCGCCGCGCTTTTCAGATGCGGCTATGCCGCCGGGGCCGCTCACCCTTCCGCCTTCATGGTTCGCGCGATCTTCATCAGCTTGTCGCGATCGTGCCCGTGCTCGCGGATCAGCTCGCGCGCCTGCTTCGGCGAGAGGTCGGTATTCTCCGCCAGGAAGCGTACGTCCGGATCCTCGCCGCCCCTGGTCGGCAAGGTGTCCGAAGGCGGTGCATGGGCGGCACCCGGGCGGTGCGGGATTTTGCTGTTCATCTCAGGTCTCCTTTGGTGAACCGCCGCTAGCCCGTCGTCTCCGACTGCCTGCGGCGTGCCGCCTTCTTGCGGCGCAGCACCTCATCGGTTCCGACGATGCTCTTCGAGCCACCGGTGATCGCGGTCGAAACGACCGCCGGCGGATCGCTCGCCGGGAAACTGTCTTCAAGGCCGGACCGCAACTGCTCTTCCAGCGTCTCCGGAATCTCCGAGCGCCCTGCCGTGCGGCGGTCGTCGATCTCTTCCAGGTCGTGCTTGGCATTGGGATGTTCGCGCACATTGCGCAGCGTCGATACGAAGAGCTCGACCGCGAACTCCTTCATCGCCTCGCCATCCGGCGCGGCGACGACGGTTTCCTCGACGAGGCGCAGGAGCGACGTCTCGAGCTTGTCCAACTCCCTAATGCCCTGGCAGCGCGCCAGCCTTTGGGCCAGCGAATGGATCAGCAGCGGAGCGAAGATCGAATAGGCATGCATGCGTACCTTATCGACGCGCTCGGGGGGAAGTGTGTGCACGGACATTGGCGCCTCCGTTGAAACGTCCTGGCGGCGGCGGCGAGCCCACCGCGTGTTTCTGAGGAACCGGGAGGAAGGGAAGAAGTTCCAATCGCTTTCGAGCGTCGGCCCGAACCGCTCCGGCGCTTCATGCGCGGGGGCCACGGTCCGAACGGCCCGTACGACTGAAGTCCGAGCGGCCCGCGCATTGGGCCGGCGGTGGCAACCAAAGCAGATGCTTCGAGTTGGTGGGCGGTCGCCGGTGGAACCCCCCTCTGTCGTCGACATTTTGGGTGCCCGCTATTTCCGCGCAAAAGGCGGGCACCCAATACCGTCGGAACCCAAAAACCATCCGAATAGGAAGCCGCGTTGCCGGTTTCGGAAGCGAGACGACGTTTTGACCTTTATTTCCGCCAAGTCCAAATCGCGAGAAACTGAAAGCCATCCCGCAAACGACAACCATCTCTCCGCTCTGGCCGATATCTCGATCCTCGAATTCATCATTGACGATGGCGACGTCGCCGACATTGCCAGGCGCGCCGAGCGCCTGGGCAATGTCGTGGTGATCGTGATGGCGCTCTGCCTGATCGTCGCGCCGGCGATCTATCTCACCCTGGCCTACGGGTTTTAGCGGCCGGTCGCCCGTTCAGGCACCGCAACTATTTCCCCTGGAAAAAAGCGCGCAGCGCCGCTGCCGTCTCGACGGGGAAGAAATGCCCGCCCGGCATCGCTCCGCCGCTGACGTTGTCGGCCCACTCCTGCCACGGCGCCAGCCCGAACGAGGCCAACCTTTTCCATCGGCATGCGTTGTCTCTCGAGAAGGAGATGACGATGCCGACCAGCACCCGATCGAAAACCGAGACCGCGAAGCCGGTGCGCAGGCAGCGCGGCGTGCAGCGCAAGGTCGATGCCAGCGATCGCCCGATGCAGGCCGGCGCCGGGGTTGTCGAACTCATGAGGAGGATCCCATGCAGAAAATTCTTCTCACAGCGGCCGTCGTCCTGATGTCGGCGCTGCCGGCGGTGGCACAGACGGCCGATCAGCCGATGGACCAGCAGCTCATCCCCGACCTGCAACAACCAGGGGACTGCCAGGCTAAGCCCGACACCAAGGACCCGCAGCTGAAGCAGCTGGCCGACGCGAACAATCTGTCGGAAACGCTGGGCAACTGCGGCGGCGTGCTGAAGCCGCCGCCCACCGGCGACAAGAACACCACCGTTCCGCCGTCCGGCATCAGCCAGATGCCGGTGATCAAGCCCGGCGAGTTGCCACCGCAGACGCCGAAATAGACGCTGCCGGCCGGATTTCGCCGGCAGCGGTTCGACAGGCGAGTTCACCCGGGAAGCCGATTATCCCTTCCGCTTCTCGCCGGACGGCTTTGCGCTTGCAGAGCCTTGCGCTTCGCGCATCAGCCGCAGCGCTTCTTCGGGGGTCAGGCCGCACTTGCGGGCAAAGTAGGCCGCCTCATAGGCTTCCGCGGGAGAGGTCGCCGTGACAACGGTCGGGACGGGTGCGTTCTTCTTCTTGGCCATCGGCTCACCGTGCCATGAATCACTTAGTCAGCTAATGTAGGAACTTTGTTTGACAATGCAAAATCCGACTATTGTGCCACGGCTCGTGCGACCGTTGGAAATCGTTCCGGGGATGATCGGGACATACACGGCCGTTGCCTTGATCCGTATCTGCGCTAACTAAGAACGCGGTGAAATGCGGGGGCAGGAAATCGGTGAAATCAGGGGGCAGGAAAGCAACAGATACCAATGCCGATGCGCGGCTGGCGGCCATCGTCGATTCTTCCTTCGACGCGATCATCGGCAAGGATTTGGACAGCAACATCACCGACTGGAACCACGCGGCCGAACGCATGTTCGGCTACAGTGCCGAGGAGGCCATCGGCCAGTCGATCCTGATGCTGGTGCCCGAGCACCTGCACGATGAGGAGAACGACATCATCGGCCGCATCCGCAGGGGCGAGGGCATTGCGAGCTTCGAGACGCTGCGCAGGCGCAAGGACAGCTCACTGATTGCTGTTTCGGTCACGGTCTCACCGATCAGGAGCCTTTCCGGCGAGATAGTCGGCGCGTCCACGATCTCCCGCGACATCACCGCCGCCAAGGAGAGCGAGCGCCGCATCCGGCTCCTGATGCGCGAGGTCAACCACCGCGTGAAGAACCAGTTCGCGGTGATCCTGTCGATGGTGAGGGAAACCAACAAGCGCTCCGCCAACCCTAGCGAGTTCGAGGACATGATCCGCGCGCGCATCATGGCGCTGTCGCGCTCGCACGATCTTCTGGTCACCTCGGAGTGGGCGGGGGCGAGCCTCTTCGACCTCATCCAGGAACATCTGAAACCGTTCGGCCATGAAGAGCGCATCTCGCTCTCGGGTCCCTTGCTGACGCTGCAGTCGAACGCCGTGCAGAATCTCGGCATGGCCTTCCACGAGCTCGGCACCAACTCGTCAAAATATGGCGCGCTGGCGGGCGAGGGCGGCCGCGTCGAGATCACCTGGACGGTCGAGACCGGTTCGCAGGCGCAGCGCCGGTTTCACCTGGTCTGGCAGGAGACGTCGAATGGCGATGCCGGCAATGGCGAGCCGGATGAGACCGCGCGCAAGGGCTTCGGCACGGTGGTGCTCGAGCGGGTGGCGCCGCAATCGCTCAGCGGCTCCTCCAGCCTCGAACGCTCGCCCGGTGCGTTGAAATGGTCGCTGACGGCGCCGCTCGAGGCCATCGTCATGCCGCAGCTCGGAGTGGACACCGAAAGCGATTTCAGCGTCTGAAGGCCATTTCAGCCCTCGCGGGATTTTCAGCCAGGGAATGGCGCCTAGCCGCCGCCTCCTTGCAGGTCCGTAAAAGAGTATTACATCAATTAATTAAGCGTGCGGTGTTCACGCTTGTACAGTTGCTTCGGTCAAGCTCCATGGAGGTTGTCATGCCAAGCAAACTGATGGAAGGAAGAAAGAGCCAGGACTGGGTCAATCTGGTCCTCGCGATCTGCCTGTTCATCTCACCCTGGGTCATCGGATTCACTGCGGCAATGGTGCCCGCGTGGAACGCCTGGATTGTCGGCGTTGCGCTCGGCGCGCTGGCGCTCGCGACGCTTTCGGTGTTCGCCGAATGGGAAGAATGGGTAAATGTGGTCCTCGGGCTCTGGCTGATCGCGTCGCCTTGGCTGCTGGGATTTGCAGCCGAGAGGAACGTGATGCTCACGCACGTCGTCCTCGGCGTGCTGGTGGTCGCGGCATCGGCCTGGGCCGTCTGGGACTTCCGTCACCCCCACGCGCATGCGTGAGCGGTGATTGAACGGGAGCCCGCCGCGCAAGCGGCGAGCTCCTGGAACTGAGCGAAGACATATCGGGGCATGGGGCTGAACGGCGGTTGCGGTTTCACGCAATTGCTGCAAGCGGACAGCTTTTCGTGCATTCTTGGGAATGGCCTCGATGCTTCACCCCGACACCCCCGCCAAATGCTGCTCCTATTGCGGCGGCCGCGACCATGATTTCGAGGAGTGCCCGAAGCGCAAGGCCGATGCCGAGAAGGAAGAGGCGGCGCAGGAGCCCAAGCCGGCTGCTCGTGTAGAGCCTGGCCTGAACTGACCTCCGAATACCGGCCGCAGCGTTCCTTAGCGCCTCCCTTCTGTTTTGGCCCGTCCTCCGCGACAGCTGCGGGAACCCAGGCATCTCCCTCACAGGCGCGGCGTCGAGCCCTGACTTTTTCTGGGATGGTCGAAGAACGGGCATTGAACCTGTCTATAGTCGGGACGGGGGTACGCGGGTGGCGGATATCGTCTCAGCCAGGATCAGTGCGGAGCCTGCCGGACGGGTGTCGGCGGGGCGCTTACGGTTTTTCGCATTCATGGCGATCGCCGCGTTCATGATCGCCGGTCCGGCCGCGGAGCAGGTCTTCGGGGTGCAAACGGCGCTGCTGCGCTCCTGGACCATGTTCAGCGCGATTGGGCTCAACGTGATCGACGCTTCGTTCGAAATCCGCCAGCCCGACGGCGCGCTTTTCCCGCTCGACCGGTTCGAGATGCTCGGCGCTCCTCGCGACGGCAGGCTGAAGCGGATCGAAAGCCGCGACGAGCTGGCTTCCGTCATCAAGCGCCTCTGCACGGTCGCCGGGCAGGGCGCCGACATCCGTGTCCGGGCGCGGCAGGCCACGCGCGATGGCTGGCAGACCGTCCATACCGATGCCGAAAATGCCTGTGCCGACTGACGCCATCGCTGACTGGCCCGGCTGGCGTCCGATGCGCGCCATGGCGGCACGGTTCGTCGACTGGGCGGTCGGCACGGAGGGCTCGTCGCGTTCGTCCGCGTTGGTCCGTATCGGCCTGGCAATGCTGTTCTGGTCGCGTTGGGCGGGCGAGTTGCTGCTCTATAGGGACCAATCGCCGGTCGGCCTGTTTCTGGCAGTCAACTTCTTCGTCGCCACAATGCTGCTCTTCGTCGGCTATCACAGCCGCTTCGCCGCCGTCTGGACTGGCGCGGTCGGGCTGGCGATGTACTACTATTTCGGCCACCAGCTCGGTCGCGAGCCCTGGACCCACCATCATACCTATTTGCTTGCCATCGCCGCGCTGCTGATCGCGCTCACCCCCTGCGGCCGCTCCTATTCGCTGGACCGCTATCTGGCGGTGACGCGCGCCGAGCGCACGGGCCTTCCGCCGCCGGCGGAGCGCGGCAATCTGTGGGGGCTGCGGCTGATCGTGGTGCAGCTCTCGGTGCTCTATTTCTTCGCCGCCTTCGACAAGACGAACTACGCCTTTCTGAGCGGCGCGCGGATCGAGCAGATATTCCTTTGGTACTACGCGGGTTCTGACTATCCGGCCGGCCTTGCCTGGCTTGCCACGATCGTATCCCTCGCTGTGGTCACGCTCGAATATTGCCTTGCCTTCGGCCTGCCGTTTCGTCGGACAAGGCGCTATCTGGTCCTGCCGGGCCTGGCCTTTCACGCCATCATCTATGTGACGCTGCCGGTCTATACGTTCAGCGCCACCATGGCGTTGCTCTATCTTGCCTATTTCGACGCGGATGCCGTCGACAAGGTCATCGCGCGACTCCACGGGATCGGATTCGCCCAGACTACCAAAGAGGGAATTTCGTGAAGCGCGGTTTGTTCTTTTCGGGCGCCCTCGTCGCCGCGCCGGCAATCGGTTTGGCCCTGTTCTGCGGCGCGGCGAGTGCCGGCAGTGCGAAGGACTATTATCCCAAGCGCGCATGGGGCTCCTTCAACGGCGGCCGGATGAACACCTCGATCCTCGTGTTCCGCGACCTCAACCGGAATGGGGTCTACGACCTCGGCGACCGGCCGATGCCGCATGTGGCGGTCGAACTCGCCAAGCCGAATGGCGACACCGTGATGCAGTGGACCAATTCCGGCGGCTTCGCCAATTTCCGGATGTCGATTACCGCGCGCGATCTCGAGGTTGTCGATCCCGGACATTACTCGTTCCGGGTCGTGCCTCCGCCAGGCTGGTCCATCACCACCGGGAACGCGTCGCAGGAAAGCGATTATGTCGTTTCACCTGGCTCGCCAGGCGACATGATCGCACAGCGTACGACGCACCCGGTCGGCCTTGCGGCGGATCTGACGATCAGCGGCGCGGTCGCCGCCGGGTCGCGCATTTCCCTCACCGGGCCGGACGGGATAACCGCCGCTGCCAAGGTCGAGCCGGATGGACGGTTCAGCGCACCCGCGACGCCAGGCGAATGGCTGGTCGAGGTTTCGGCCTACGGCGCGACGCAGCGGCGCAAAATTGTGGTCGGCGCGGCGCCGGTCGTGCTCTCCGCGTTTTCGGGCAAGGGCGGACCCGCCGAGGAGCCGCTGCCCGAACAGCATGTCGTCGGCTTCGACGACCTGCTGACGACGTCGGGCGTGTTCGAAATTCCATCCGGCTATGGCGGGCTCGACTGGTACAATCTCGTTGCCATGCACCAGCGCTTCACCGACGGTCCGGGCTACGTCAACACGACCATGTCGGGCGAATTCATCGCCTACAACAGCTCGGGACACCCTGCGCAGGCGTTCAGCGACAAGCCGTTCGATTTCGCGGGCGCCTATTTCGGCGCCGGCTGGAACGACGCGGAGGGCGAGACGCTTGTTCTCAAAGCCTGGCGGGGCGACCAGCCTGCGTATGAGGATCAGCTTGTGCTGTCGGCGAGCGGTCCGGTCTACTTCGCGGCCGACTACATGCGCATCACGCGGCTCGAGATCCGGACACAGCATTACTGGCAGGCCGCGATCGACGATTTCGCTTACCGCACCGGTCCGTAGCGCAGCCCACGCAGCAGGCCTTGGAGCGCGTCAGCTGAATTCGCTTCGGCGCGACGCGCTTAAGGTCAAGCCGCGTCAGCAAGACGATCTCGGGGAGGTTCCGCAGGAGCTGGGGCCGCCGTCCGAATGGCCGCCGGTGGTGTCGTGATGGCTCGGGCCGGCGCCATTGCCGCCGGAGCTGCCGTTCCCGCCTGAGCCTCCGTTCCCGCCGTCCCCGCCGTTGCCACCGGAGCCACCGTTCCCACCGGAGCCACCGTTCCCGCCATTTCCACCGGCACCGCCGTTGCCGCCATTGCCTCCGTTGCCGCCGCCGTTCCCGCCATTTCCACCGGCGCCGCCGTTGCCGCCGTTTCCACCGGCGCCACCATTGCCACCGTTGCCGCCAGCGTCGCCGCCATTGCCGCCGTTGCCGCCAGCGTCGCCGCCATTGCCCCCATTGCCGCCGTTCCCGCCGGCACCGCCGTTGCCGCCGTTCCCACCGGCACCGCCGTTGCCGCCGTTCCCACCGGCACCGCCATTACCGCCGTTTCCACCGGCGCCACCATTGCCGCCGTTGCCGCCAGCGTCGCCGCCATTTCCGCCGGCGCCACCATTGCCGCCATTGCCACCGTTGCCGCCGGCATCGCCACCATTGCCGCCGTTTCCACCATTGCCGCCGTTTCCACCGGCGCCGCCGTTCCCTCCGTTGCCGCCGCCTGCGGCCTGGACCAGAAGAACGCGCTTGCCCTTTTGCATTTGGGCTATGGGATCTATCGACCGGTCGAACCCGTCTCGCCGCTCCGGCAAGACCGACGCCGCGCGAGTTGCGGTGGCCGTCGGCACCAGCATGGTCGACGCGAGCAGCGCCGCCGCCAGAATACTGCCGAGCTGTGGCAGGGAACGGCGCGCGATAGTGGCATTCGCCATCAATGCGAAAAACCGCAGGTGTCCTGCCGACCCGGCAGGCTCCGCACTGATCCTGGTTGAGACGATATCTGCCACCCGCGTACCCCCGTCGCGAATATAACCCGTTTGACGCCCGTTCTTCGACCGTCCCAGAAAAAGTCAGGGCCCCGCGCCTGTGCGGCCGGCCTCCACGGTTAGATCGGGGGGAGATCGGGCCTCCTGCTGCTCCGCCAACGCCTAACATCGTTTGGGGTGTGCGCCTCATCCCCTCAACGCATGCGCCGCCGCCTCGGCAAACGAGATCTCGCCCTTGATCTCGCGCATCGCCATCGAGGTGACGGTGCGGCGCACGCCGGGCAGCCGGCTGAGCTCCTCGCGCAGCATCCTGTCCAGCGCCCGCATATCGACGGTGACGATCTGCAGCAGATAGTCGGCCTCGCCGGTCGTGGCGTAGCAGCGGCGGATCAGCGGGTGCTTCTTCACCGCCGCCTCGAAAGCGTCCGAAACCTCGAAGTCGATCGACACCTGGATGAAGGCCTCGATGCCGAAGCCGATCGCGGCAGGATCGATGCGAGTAGAATAGCCGCGGATGACGCCGGCGTCCTCCAGCGCCTTGACCCGTTTCCAGCACGGCGTCTTGCTCAGGCCCACCTCTTCGGCGAGCTCGCCGAAGGAGGTGCGCGCGTCGCGTTCGAGGGCGGCAACAATTCTGCGGTCAACGCCATCCAACATTTTCTGTTCTCCAAAATTCCTGGAAGGATGATAGTTTGTGCTCCAGTTTCGGCAAATTGGATAACAGAAAGGAACAATGTTCAAGCCGGAAGCGCTATCCTTAGCCAGATCGAACCATGCCCGTGCGAGGAGATGAGCCATGGACAAATCGGATTATCATGCCCGCATCGAGGCGCCCGAGATGCGCGACTATGGCGTTTACCTGAAGGTCGACCAGTTGCTTGCCTGCCAGAAGCCGCTCGCCGAGATGGTCAATGCCGACGAGCTGCAGTTCCAGATCGTGCATCAGGTCGAGGAGCTGTGGATGAAGCTCATCGCCTACACGCTGGTCGACGTGCTCGACTATCTGGAGAGAGAGGACACCCACCGCGTCGTCACCCTGGTGGGCCGGGTGCACCGGCTGGTGCGCATGATGACGGCGCAGCTCGACCTCTTGGAGACCATGTCGCCCAAGGAGTACCAGCAGATCCGCCTCGAGCTCGGCAACGGCAGCGGCCAGGAATCGCCTGGCTTCAAGTTTTTGCTGCGCCTGCCGCCGGACCTCTGGCGGGCCTTCAAGCACGCCTATCTCGACGGCCGCGGGCTGACAGTCGAGGACATCTACGATGCCCACTACGACCATGGCGACGCCTATGTCGTGGCCGAGGCGCTGATCGAGTTCGACGAGCTGTTCCAGAAATTCCGCGCCAACCACCTCTATCTCATCCATCGCTCGATCGGGCTCGGCGCGAAGTCGCTGAAGGGCCGGCCGGTGGAGATCCTCGAAGGCGGCGCCCGCCACCGCTTCTTCCCCGAGCTCTGGGACATACGCTGCGACATGACCGACCGCTGGGGCGCCGCCTACGGCACCGTGCGGGATTCGATCAGCCATCCGCCGCAGGCGAAGGCGGGGTAGGGGCAGGGTTAAACGCCAGGCAACCGCAAGGTCGAGTTCCTTCGCGCCCCCCTCTGGCCTGCCGGCCATCTCCCCCACTTGGGGGGAGATCAGATGTCACGCGACCTTTCGCCAATCTCCAACGTCGCAGGAAAAGCGCCTACGCCGGAACTGCCAATCTCCCCCCTTGTGGGGGAGATGTCCGGCAGGACAGAGGGGGGCGCTGTCCCGCCAGCATATGGTCCTTGTAAACTATTTTAGCGACCCTGTCGGAACCATCGCCCTTCGTCCGTCCTTGGAGCACATCAACCGCTTCAACCCGGAGGGACAAACGTGGAAACGCAATCGACCTGGCAGACCGCCGCCATTCTCATCGCTCGCCTGATCTTCGCTGCCGTCTTCGCGATGGCCGTGACCTTCAAGTTCATGGATATGGGCGCGACCGCCGGTTACATCGCCGCGGCCGGTTTCCCGTTCCCGCTGTTCCTCGCCTGGTGCGCGGCGGTTCTCGAAGCGTTGCTGGTCATCGCCTTCCTCACCGGCGCCTTGTTCACGCCGGCGGCGCTGATCGCCGCCCTCTATGTCATCTTCCTCGGCTTCTCATTCCACGGCCCCTCGCATTGGGCCGGCAACCAGGCCGAGTTCGGCTTCTTCGTCGACCATTTCACTTTCCTCGCCGGCCTGTTCTTCGCCGCCGTGCACGGACCGGGCAACGTGCTTGCCGTCCGGCCGGGCTGGCCGGACAAGGCGTGAGCTTTTCCTTCTCCCCGATCACGGGGAGAAGGGCGGATAAGGGGCAGTGCCGGGATCACGAGGTAAGACACCCCTCCCAACACGCCTCACATCTGATCGTTGTACGGCTCCTTCATCTGGCCGACCATGCGCGCCAGCTTGGAGAAGGACGGCATGTCCACCTCGGGCTGGCACTGGTTGGCGAGCTCGAGCAGCCGGATCGGGAAGTTGACGGCGTCGCGGCTCGACGCCGACATGCCCTCGGACCGGTCTTCCCCGGTCTCGACGGCCTCGGCCTTGCGCAGCGCGATGTCGATCTCCTCGACCGTCAGCACGCCCTTGCGCACCAGCACATGGTTGATTGCCGCGACGGCCATCAGCAGGCCCTCGAGTTGCAGATTGGCGACGTTCATGGCGCTTCCTCCCATCGACTAGATTTGAAAAACGCGCGAGCGGCGTTTCCGATCCGGGGAGCCGCTATTGCAGCCTTTCCAGCCTGAGGGCCGCTTGCGTGGCAAGGGCTTTGTCGATCAGCCACTCATCCGAGGGCGCGGTCCAACCGCGGGCCGACGACAGCCGTTGATGGATGCGATCACTGAGCAGCCATCGCCTAACCAGGTGAATCGTCGGTGTATCGACATAACTCCAATAGGCGCGCTCGATCGGGTCGGCCTCGAACAAGCAACTCCTCATTAGGAACGCTAGTTGCAGCGTTGCATTCATTGACGGCGCTGCAAGCCATGCATCGAGCATTGCCGACAAATGGAGATCGAGGATGGCGATGCCGCAAAGCCAGTCCTCTGCATCATCCCTGTCGTCGGGATGCCCCTCGATGGCTTGCGACAAGGCCCCGGCAAACAACGCTCGGATCGCTCCACGTTCGGAGGCCGGCCAATCCAGCCACTGGGCCATCTTCAGGCGGTCGGCAATAATCGGCGGATCGGTGCCCGTCCAAAGCGACTCGCGGACAGCCTGTTCCAGGATGCGCGGCAGGAAATGCTTGTAGTCAGCGACATCGCCGACCGTTGTCATTGCCCAACCGGCGTAAGGCCCAATCTGCTCTCCTGTCAGTTCGCGCAGCGGCGCCGAGGTCAGCGTCTCCAGGATCGCCACCGGATCGCGGAGCGGCGAGGCATGGAGGCTACGCGGCGGCGGGTAGGGCGCAAACGCATCGTAGCAATCGTCGATCAGGCGCTGGAGTTCCGGCTGCATGGCGGCCTTATACATGCGCCTACGGAAGTCGGATATGCCTGAAGCTTGCCCTACGCCTCCATCAGGCGCTCGCCATATTCAGTCCAGAGCTGCTTGGCCTCGCGGCTGCCGAGCGGCGGCGTCGAGCGGTCGCCGTAGGAGATGGCGACGGCGCTCAAGTCGTACTGGCCGTCGGCCTCGGCGATGAAGCGGATGGCTTCGCCGAGCGGCCTCGAGTGGAAAACTGGATCGGCCTGGCCCCGGCCCAGGCTGCGAACGCCCGAAATGCTTGCTGGCACATGCCGCATCCGAAAGACGGATGCCATGGCAGGTTTGTCCATGCCCGCTCTCCGCGATTTCCCCCATTCTGCGCGATTCCGACAACGAATGATTCCATAAGGTCCGGCTAATGACCAGCCTGTGCAAAAGGCCGGTGCGTGAGCCCGGCCTTTCATGTCGGCGACGAGACGGCAAAGCCGCTCGCGCGTCAGCGGTGGAACCAGTCGCGGTCCGGCTGCGAGCCTCTGCCGACGGCGAGGCCAATCAGCACGCCGAACAGCCCGCCGATCGCGACCGCGGTGGAAATGGTGCCGGGGTTCTCTTGCACCGTTTCGGAAACGCTATGCGCCTGGCTGCGCAACTGCCTGGCTGCGCGCGAGGCGCGGTCGGTCGCGCCGCTGTACAAGTCGGAGGCGCGGTCGGCCGCGCTTTGATACCAGCCATGAGCCGTTTCCTCGGCCTGGTCGGAAAGCATCCGGTTGAGCCGGCTCACCTCGCGCTTCAGCTCCGCTATCTGCCTCTTCATCGCCGCCTCGGAAGCGCCCGAAGATTGCGCGCTGCGGCGTGAAGCGCCTCTGTTGCGCGCAGCACTCATCGTGCCCTTGCCGTTGCCACTTACCGGAGTGGTGCCGGTGTTGTTGTCTGCCATCGGGTTTCTCCTTTTCTCTTTGCAACGGTCACGATGGGTCATGGTTCCCGCAAGTGCGCCGTGGCCGCGAAAGCAAGGGCCGTGGAGCGAACTCCACGACCCTTGCGACGAAACTCTCAACGATACCGCGCCTTACTTGCCGCAGTTCTTGTCGTTGACGGTCGGTGCGGTGGTTCCGGGCGACAGGTTGCTGGCATCGGGCTGAGCGCCCTGCGGACTCGGCGCGCAATTGCGGTCGGCATTCGAGTTCATGCCGTCGCCATAGGTCGGGCCGCCATAAATGCTGCCGGTCGTGCCCGGATCGACATTGTCGGCATTGGGGATGACCGTCTGGCCGCTGCCGCCGGTCGTGTCATTTGTCGTGCCCGAACCCATATGGCCGGATGTGTCGCCCGTGCCCATATGGCCGGCACTCTGGGCCATCGCCGCCGTGGCAAGACCGATCGTGAGCGCCGAGGCCGCAAGGATGGTTTTCAACATGATTTTCTCCTTTTCTTGGCGAAAGGTCGTCGCGTCGCGACTGGGGGCGGAACCACTCGGGCGGCGCATGGTTCCGACAAAAATGTCCATCTGCGGCGACCTGTCCCGGTTGGGCTGTTTTTCGGCGGCCAGCGTTTGGGGTGGGATTCAAAAAATAGGAAAATTTGCCTAGATGGCATTGCCTGGTGAAGGCAGCGGTGCTATGATTTTATCCATGGTGCTGATTTGCGCCAACGACCCGCCCTCCGGCGGGTTTTGTTTTTCTGGCGCCGCCTCTTCACATCTCCATACCGGCGTCGTCGGCGGGACAGCGCCCCCCTCTGCCCTGCCGGGCATCTCCCCCACTTGGGGGGAGATTGGCAGTTTCGCCGGCGGCGCCTTCTCCCTGCAGCGTTGGCGATTGACGAAGCCAGCGCGAAATCTGATCTCCCCCCAAGTTGGGGAGATGGCCGGCGGGCCAGAGGGGGGCGCGAAGGAACGCGGCGCTTCCGATTTGCCATCAGCTCCGAGGTCCCATGCCACGCTATGCCACCATCATCACCGCCGACGACGGTGCCGAGATCGTCAGCGCCATCGGCGAGTTCGAATCCTGCGGCCTGCCGCGCGACTCCGGCCGCGTCGAGGAAGTCGCGCCGGGCGTGCGCATCGGCATGGTGCGCGGCGGCCCGGTCGAGGCAGTCGCAGGCTTCGGCTTCCCGCGCCAGGGTTTTGGCCCGTCGGACGTCGGCGCCGCCACCGCGAAGCTGAAGGCGATTGCCGCGCCGGCCGCTGCCATCTCGCCGCAAAAGGCAGTCCGCGCCAAGCCGCGCAAGAAGCCGGCCCGCAAGGTCCGCAAGGCAAGGGCGGCAGGAAAAGCGGCGCCAACCGATGTGCCGGTTCATGGCTGACGAGAACAAGGCAGTACGCCGCAAAGCCGCCCGCGCGAAGCCGGCAAGATCACTCCGCAAGCGGGCAGCCGCTCAAGTCGGGACCACTGCTCCAGTCACCCGCCCGAAGCGCTCCAAAAAGACGCTGGGCGACGATTTCACCGCAGCACTGCGCGCCGACTTTCGCGCCCATGGCGCCGGCGTCATCGCCGCGGTGCGGGCCGAGAAGCCCGACCAGTATCTGAAGGTCGTGCTGACGGTGCTGCCCAGGGATTTTTCGCAAAACCTCGATGCCGACAAAAACAATCTCGACCGGATGAGCGATGAGGAGATCCGCAACCGCATCCGCAGCCTCGAAGCGAGCCTCCGGCCGTTCCTCGATGCAGACCTATCTGGCGCTGCTCGAGGAACTGGATCGCCGACATCGCCGTAGCCTATTGGCCCTCTACCGGCCCTACGACCGCCAAGCCGAATTCCACGCGGCAGGGGCGAAAAACCGCGAGCGCCTGTTCATGGCCGGCAACCAGCTCGGCAAGACCAGGGCAGGGGGCGCCGAATGGGCCATGCACCTCACCGGCCGCTATCCCGACTGGTGGGTGGGCAAGGTGTTCGACGCGCCGGTCCGGCTCTGGGCGGCCGGCGTCACCGGCGAAGGCACGCGCGACAACCCGCAGCGCGTGCTGGTCGGCCCGCCGCAACAGCAGGCCGAACGGGGCACCGGCATGATCCCGGCCGATGCGATCGCCGAGACGGTGATGGGCCGCAATGTTCCCGGTGCAATTGACAGCGTCATCGTGCGCTGGGGCGGTGGCGGCGACGTGCAGGCGGGCGAAAGCGTGCTCTCCTTCAAGAGCTACGAAAAAGGCCGTGAGAAATGGCAGGGCGAGACGCTGCACGGCGTCTGGTTCGACGAGGAGCCGCCGCTCGACATCTATTCGGAAGGGCTTACCCGCACCAACGCGACCGATGGCATTACGATCGTGACGTTCACGCCGCTGCTGGGGATGTCGGATGTGGTGCTGCGGTTTTTGAGCGCGGCGGAGGTGGAGAGGATGGGGAATCGCTGACTCCCCCTTCTCCCCTTGTGGGAGAAGGTGTCGCCGGAGGCGACGGATGAGGGGTGTTCCAGGGAACACCAGCGTCTCACTCCGCTGGAACACCCCTCATCCGTCTCGGCGCTGCGCGCCGATCCACCTTCTCCCACAAGGGGAGAAGGGGACGCGCATGCCGCGCCATCTATCGCCGCTCACGCGAGGGCGAGGAACCCGGAGCTAAAAAGACAGATAGAGCCGGATCAGGGGTATTTGCTGCCCGCAAGCTGCCTGGCGCGAGCTTTAGGATCGGTTGCTTTCCGGGTGAGCGGTTGGCACCATATTCTTTCGTCGCCTGTAATCTGATTGAACCAGACATTGCATACTTTGCTCGGTGTGTCCGGGGCGCAGACTTTGTGTTGGTGCCCATTAAGATCGTACATCCTGCAGGTCTGCTTACTCGTATCATAAGGCACGTTCGACTGGCATGCCGATGCACCGGCTGCTACGGCCACGACAATTGCTATGCGGATCATGTATTCCCCCCCAACCCGCCAGCAGATTTGCACTGATGAACAGTATTATCAATGGTATTAGATCGTTACGATAATTAATTACGGCAAGCTAATATGTCCCGACACGTCACCTTCATGACCATCGACGATGCCGGGCACTATTCGCCCGAGCAGCGCGCCGCGATCGTCGCCGCCTATCCCGAGCATGAGCGCGAAGCACGCGCGCGGGGCATTCCGGTGCTGGGCTCCGGCCGCATCTTCCCGGTGCCGGAGGAGATGATAGCCTGCGAGCCGTTCAAGCTGCCGCGCTGGTGGCCGCGTATCGGCGCGCTCGATTTCGGCTGGGACCATCCGTCGGCCGCGGTCGAGCTTGCCTGGGACACCGAAGCCGATGTCGTCTACGTGACGAACGCGAACCCGTGCGCCTGGCGACGATCGCGAACATCACCCTTTACGGCCTGCAGACCATCGACGGCGTGGCAGCTGCGGTCGGCGATCGCGTGCTGGTCAAGAACCAGGCCGATCCGACGCAAAACGGCATCTACACCGCGAGCGAAGGCCAGTGGTTCCGCGCCGCCGATGCCCGCACCGCGCGCACGATGCAGAAGGGCACGACCGCGCATGTGCAGGGGGGAGCCACCAACACCGGCAAGACATTCGTCTTCCAGAGCATCAACCCACGGATCGGCACCGACGGGATCGCGGTCGCCTTCTACCAGTCCGACGACACGATCAGCGAGGTGAACGCGGCTGTCGTGGCCGGCATCGCGTCCGTCGAAGCGGCTTCCGAAGACATAATCGCCGAGGCGAAAGCGGCCAGGGATGCAGCCATTGCCGCGGCGGCTGGTGTAAACCTGCCGCCGGTCACCGCGAATACCATGTTAGTCGACAATGCGGCCGGCACGGCGCGTGAGGCGAAGACATTCGCAGCTGTGCGCACGAAACTGCAGTCGATCCCTTATTCCGAACTGCCCTATGTCGAGGCATGGAACAACGGTGTTCCTGGCGACGGCTCCGACCAGACGGCGGCGCTCCAAGCTCTCATCAACGGGTTCTCGTCGGCTGGTGGCAACATCTTGCTGAAGGGCGAGGTGCGCTTTTCGACGCTGAACCTGCAGGCCAAGCGTCATATCCGCATTGCAGGCCTAGGCGGCCTGACTGCCGGTTCTACCCAGCAGACGTATTTGCGCGGGACAGCTGGTGCGGGAGCGGGTCGGCTGATTGATGCGAGAGACTCGTTTAGGGTGTCGTTCGAGCACCTGTTTATGGAGGCGACCAATACCGCCAACTTTGATGGCATCCTGCTTGACTATGGTCTTGTTTCGACTGGCTCGGCATACATGCAGCTTTCGGACTGCACCATTCGAGCAGACTGTACCCCGTCTCAGCATCGCGGTGTGAACCTCTACGGAGCGTTGGAAGGAAACTATCATTGCGTTTCTTTCCAGGGCCGAGCCATCAATGGGTTGGTCAGCATGCAGAAGGTCAACGGCGTCGGCTTCTGCAACGTTCACAATTTCCAGTCGTGCTTTTTTAAAAACCTTGTCAGCAACTATCCGGTGCAGGGTTCCGGTGAGGGTATCACGTTTCAGGGATGCAACACGCAAGCCTGCTCCGATGGTCTTGGTCGGTTTTGGCAAACCGGTCTTCATCAGGATTTTCGGGGTGCTAATATTCTTGGCTGCACCTTCTACGATGTGATGCTAAATGGCGGCGAGTGGATCGAGGCATACCGCGGCAACGCCCTAAATGTCATGGGCTGTCGCTTCGGTGGCAGGGCGGATTTGGGTTACAGCGCTGGCATCGTGCTTGGTGGTGCAGCCACTGGTGAGGGTAACACTGGCGTCCACGGCGTCACAATCTTCGGCAATAACTTCGAACAGTGTGCACCGGCCGTCGCCTTCGGCGGCGTCATCGCCGACAACACGCATGCCAAAGAAATTATCGTCGGTGGCAATCACTTTACAGCAGCGAATAACAGCTTCTTCGGGTCTCTGGTCCTCGCTGAGCGGGCCACAATCCTACCGAACAACATCAATGGGGCTACCGGTATCAATGCGAATGGTGGGCGCCTCGCATTTCCGGGCCTGCCCACAGCTGTAACCGGTCTCCCATCCGGAGCTCTGTGGAACAATACCGGCGTGCTGAACATCGCGCCGTAGCAGTCACCGAAACGAAGCGACATGCATCAGCCGTGGATGCTGCCCTTATTGCATAAGGCATATGCCCAATCTTGGAGCCGCCTAGCACTCCCGAAGGCTTCAATGATGTCCGCATACGAAGCGAAATTCGAGCGTCTAAATGGGGCACCGCCATTCATGCTGCCGGCAACGGGTACGTTACTTGCTGCGCTCGGCGTACTCCTTCAGCGTCTAAGCGTGACGCCTAGCGAGCCTTCGATCATAGCGTCGCGAGCCCCTGGCGCGGCTGCCCCACCCGTCCCCTCGCATTTCGCGCACCGCACGCTCACCCCAGGACACCTATGCTGGTGTGTCCCCGCCGGGCAGCAATGGCCGTTGGAACTGCGCCATCTCGGGCATTCGAACATCGTGCCGGTGCCGCCGCAGCCCTGGCACTCGCCTGTTTGCGATAACAACAAACTCATTTTGCCCAACCCTTCGGCGTCGTAACGCCGCTACCCCATACCGGCGGACCCCAACCGCCATCTCCTGACATTAGCATACGGCAATTAAGGTCTTTCTAAAACGCTAAATTCGCGCGAAAGCAATTCGCCGGCAAAACTTTTCCCCTGCAAGCCAACTCCAAGGAGTCTCCCATGGACCGCAATTTTGCGCGGGCGCTTGCGCTCGTGCTCGAATCCGAAGGCGGCTGGTCGGACAAGAAAGCCGATCCCGGCGGCGCCACCATGAAGGGCGTCACACTCGCCAATTTCCGCCGCTACGTGAAGGCAGACGCCGGCAAGGCCGACCTGAAGAAGATCACGGATAGCCAAGTCGCCACCGTCTACCGGCGTTTCTATTGGGACGCCGTGCTCGGCGCGGAACTCCCCGACGGCATCGACTACGCCGTCTTCGATTTCGCCGTGAACAGCGGGCCGGGCAGGGCGGCGAAATACCTGCAGGCGGCGCTCGGCGTGGCCCAAGACGGCCGCATTGGCCAGGCCACGCTTGCCGCGGCCCGGGCTAAGCCCCCCGGCGTCGTCATCGACAGGCTTTGCGATGCGCGGCTCGCCTTCCTCCAACGGCTGCCGACCTGGCCGACCTTCGGCAAGGGCTGGAGCGCGCGCGTCGCTTCGGTGCGTGCCGAGGCGCTGCTCATCTCGGCACCGTCTGAGCCGCTCCTGCAGCCTTCGCCGCGGCCACCCGAACCTGACACGGCGCAGCCAGCCGTCGGCGCTTCCGGTGATGATGCCGGCCAAGCGGCCGCCCTGCCGGCGCCGGCATCGCCCGGCAAGATGGCCGGCATCCTCGTCTTGATCGCGCTGGCGCTCGGCTCGGCCGCCGCCTGGATCGCGCATCTTCCCTGCAATCTCTTCGGAGTGTTTTGCCAATGATTGCCGTCATCATCCGCATCGCGCTGCGCTACGGCGCCGGCGTCCTCGTCGCGCGCGGCCTGCTTGGCGCGGGCGACGCCGCGGCGTTTTCGGCCGATCCCGACATCCAGATCGCGCTCGAAACCGGCATCGGCCTGGCGCTCAGCCTCGCCACCGAGGCCTGGTACGCGCTCGCCCGCAAATTCCACTGGTCGAAATGAGGTAGCAAAATGGTAGAGGTCTTCACCGAGCTCATCCGCCAGGCCTTGCCCTGGGTCATCGGCGCGCTGCTTCTCATCGCCGCGCTTGTCGTGTGGTGGCTGGCATGACGGCGCTCCTGTCCTTCCTCTCCGGCAATCCGGCGATCCTGGGCGTGCTGGCATCCTTCATTGCCGCGCTCGGCTGGGGTTTTCATCAAAGGCTCGCCGGCGCCAAGGCCGAGCGCGACCGGCAGACCAAAGCCGAGGCCGCGGCCCGCGACATCGCCGACCAGGTCGACAACGATATCGGCGCGCTGCCCGCCGATGCGGTCAAGAAGGAGCTGAAGTCATGGGCAAGGGACTGATCGCTGCCGTCCTCCTCGTTGCGCTCAGCAGCTGCACGACGGCCAAGGGCGGCTTCTGCGCGGTCTCCTCGCCGCTGCGCCTCTCCGCCAAGGCAGTCGAGACGCTGTCGGATGAGGAGGCAAAGGCGCTTCTTGCCCACAACCGCAAGGGCGAGAAACTCTGCGGCTGGAGGCCTTAATGCACGACATCTTCGATCTGCTCGGCATCAAGGGCCAGGTGGTGGCCGCCGGTCTCGCCGGCGGGGTGTTGAGAGCGCTGTCGCGCCATCGCTACAAGTTGCGCGAGATGGTGGCCTCGCCGATCTGTGGCGCTTTGGCCGCCGCCTATCTGACACTGCCAGTGGTCGCCTGGGTTCAGGCGAGTGGCCTGCAAGTGCCAGATGCTGCCGACGACACCACCACGCTCGCCGCCGCCTTCCTCATCGGCGTGTCGGCCATGTGGATCTCGGACATTGTGTTCGAGGTGGTGGTGAGGCGGTTCAAGCCCGATCCGGATGAATGAGGGCAGCCCGGCATGGGCGCCGCCGATTCCAGAGCCCAGTCGTGGGATATCGAACCGTCGGCAAGAGTTTCTGAAAACTTCATGAACCAATCGGCCCCGCCACGCGACGCATCGGTGCAAATGAACACCATGCACCATGGAGATTTTCCAATGACTGCAATCCTGCGCAATGCACTTCTTGCCGCCGTCGCCGTATCAGCTTTGGGCGGCTCCGCGATGGCTGGCCAGCAGATCTACGAATGCAACAACACTCTGACCAACAAGCTCTGGGCCGGCCGTTGCTGCGGCGTCGGTGACGCCAACTGCCTCGGTGGCGAAAGCCACCACCAGGGCAGGGGTGATCACGGCCGGGGCGACAAGGGCGGGAGCAACAACGGCCGAGGTGACAAGGGGCCCAAGTGAGGCTGACCAGGCAACCGATGCTCGCCGGTTTGCCCAACCGGCGAGCATCGGTGCAGACCAGGCGCCCCGCGCTCTGTAACCTCACCTTATCCGGCGCTTGAGCGGCTGGACGAAGCAAGCCACAATCCCCACCTATGGAGAAATCCAAAGGAGGTTTGACATGGCTTCTTCCGAACGCGCAGTCCTTGCCGGCGGCTGCTTCTGGGGCATGCAGGATCTGATCCGCCGTTTCCCCGGCGTGATCTCCACCCGCGTTGGCTACAGCGGCGGCGACGTGCCGAACGCGACCTATCGCAATCACGGCACCCATGCCGAGGCGATCGAGATCGTCTTCGATCCGACCAAAACCAGTTTCCGCACGCTGCTCGAATTCTTCTTCCAGATCCATGATCCGACGACCAGGAACCGCCAGGGCAACGATGTCGGCTTGAGCTACCGTTCGGCGATCTTCTACACCAGCGACGAGCAGAAGCGGGTGGCCGAGGATACCATCGCCGACGTCGACGCTTCGGGTCTGTGGCCCGGCAAGGTCGTCACCGAACTCGCTCCGGCCGGCCCCTTCTGGGAGGCCGAGCCCGAGCATCAGGATTATCTGGAGCACTATCCAAACGGCTATACCTGCCATTTCGTCCGGCCGGGCTGGAAGCTTCCCGTCCGCGAAAAGGCCGCCGCATCGTAAAAAATAGCGGCTATGCAGTAGCCTCTTGTCCATGATCATGCCCGCCGTGCCGAAAGGCATGGCGGGCTTTTTTGCGTTTCGGGCTCCTGGCCGCCATGCCGAAAGGCATTGTGGCCTTTTGTTTCGGATCGAAGCCTGCCGGCGATAACGCCGGCGGTCAGCCCTTGGCCCGGCGGTTCTCGTTCTCGTGGCTGCCGATCCAATGGGCGCGGATACGGTCGCTGGCCTCGAGATAGGCCATGTCGATGAGATAGGTCAGAAGCTTTTCGCCATCGGCCTCAGCTTTCTGGCGAAGCTCCCGCAAGATCCCCTGCGCAAATTGCAGGTTTTCCATTTTGCTAGGCTGGTCCATCGGTGCCCCCAATGTCTGCATGGGAAGTTTGGCTCACTATACTTGTACGAAGGTTGTGGTCTGACTCACGGCTAGGCTGTACCCGGTTGCACCCGCGCTCGATCAACGAAGCTGTTGGACATTGCGCGGAAATGTCGATATTTTACGCCCCCAATCGGACAGCGACCATGCACGAAGACGAGGGCAGCACTCCTGACAAGTTGCAAGCCATGCTTGACGTGATTGCCAGGAGCGAGCCCTCCAGCGGGAGCGGTGAGGCCGATGTCGGCAGGCTGAAGGCCGACGCCACCAAGGCGGCCAATGTGCTGATCGAATTCTACGGCGACGCCGCCCTCGAACGCGCCAGGCTTATCGAGCGCCGCTCGCCCCAGTCGCATTTCGCGCGCTTGGTGACGGCCGAAGTCGGCAAGCGCGGCAGGCTCCCGCCTAGAAGCTAGTCCGGAAACCGGCGAAAAAGCTGGTCCAGAGACTGGCCTAGAAACCGGCAAAGATCGCCTCAAGAGGATTTGCGCCTCCTCGATTTCTCGCCAAGCCTCTGCTGTATCTCTTCCTGGATATTGTCCAGGAGGTAGGACAGCATGTCGTGCCCGATCGACTGCGCGATTTCCTTGGCCTGCTCGACATGGTTGTGGATCTCGCGGAGCGAGTGCTCCTCGCATGCGGCATCCTGGGTCAGGTCGACGAACCAGCCGGGATAGAGCGCCGCCTCGCCCATGCCGTCGACATAGCATTGACCAACGGCCAGGATCTTGCGCAGCCCCATCTTTTCCGAACGGACCTTGTAGACTTCGCGGAAGCCTGACCTGCGCTCTATGGCCTTGCGGATCGCCAGCCGAACCCTCGGCTGGTCCTCCCGCTCGATGCTTTGCATCCACCTTTCCAGCGGCGCGCCATGCGAGAATTCCTCGAGCGTCAGATCGAAATAGGCGGACAGATTGGCGTCGCCATAGACGCGATCGCGCTTGATATCCCAGGTCCAAAACCCGTCGATCGGTGGATACCGCATATGCACGTTGCGGCTGTGTTCAGGCGCCGACGTCATGAAAACCGCCCCGTCCGGTTTCAAGATTCGCCAATACTATGTCGCAAAATTCCAAAGAAACAAAGGTGGCCTTTTGTACAAGGCTGGCAATCATAGGGCCTGCTGCTTGCTGAGATAGCTTGACGGCATAGTTGGTATACCAGAAATACGAATGATGAGAAAGTTTCTCTCGCCGAAACAATTTTCACTTCGCTGCCCCAAGGGAAGCCTGGTATTTCACGCGATAAGCAGAAATCTTTGAATTTGAAACAACCTCAAAGGTTGTATTCGCCTGGATGTGCCGCCAGGGCTGGACATTCTGTCGATTTTGCAAGGCCGGCGCGGCAATGCTGGTGTGTTGCCTGAGCCGCGCCGGCCGAAGCGGCCTCCAAAAGGTTTCGCCGCGCCGGGGATGCTAACGGCCGTTGCCGCGCCGGCAAACCGACCGCTGGTTGAAAATGGGCGAACTTCAAAGAAGAAGACAGGGCGTTGCGGCCTATGGCCCGGCGATTTGCGGGCATATCGCCGGCTCATTGGGACCGAAGCTTTTTTGGTCTAGGACTTAAGCCTTGCCGCCGCCAAGCACTTAGGCTGACTTCCGGTGCGGCTCCGGCCCTGCTTCCGGTTCGCCGTCATCGGTCGCCGAATCGTCGACGGCTCTGTCATGCTCGAACTGGCGCGCTTCGGGCAGCGGATGCAACCAATGCTCGCGTCGGCCGACCCACAGTTCGTAGCTGGGTTCCAGACCTTCGGTCGGCGCGACGTCCAGGCTGCCGATCATCACCTCGACCTCATCCTCGCCGACCGATGGCAAGCGGCTGCCGCAGGTCGGACAGAAGCTTCGCTCGGCATAGGTGCTGGTGATTCCCTCGCTTTCGAATCCCTGGCGCGGCCATATGGCAAAGGCCTGATAGGCCGATCCGCTGGTCTTGCGGCAGTCCTTGCAATGGCACAGGCCGACCCTCAGCGGCTCGCCGGTCACCCGGAACTGGACGCCGCCGCACAGGCAGCTGCCGCTGCGTATGATATCGTTGGACATGGCTGTTCCTCCTCGTCCGGCGACGCAGACCAAATCCCGCGCGATGCGAGCCGATATCGGGAAACGTCTTGATATCGGGAAACGTCTTGGCGTCGACCGGGCCGCTCCGGCTATAATCCGCGCGGAGCCGAGACGGTTCCCAATGCGCCTGCAAAGGCGAAGCGATTCTCAGTTTGGGAAACTGAAGACCGGCTCCTCGCAGCGATAGACGCGGCACGGGCCGTCGCGGGTCGGAACGGCGACTGACATCGGGACTTCGGGCCAGTCGCACTCATTGCCATACTGGCGCACGAAACGATCGTAGGTGTTGGGCCCGGTGGTCAACACCGCGGCATGCCGGTTCTGGATCAGCGCCTGCGTCTCGGCGCAGGTCATGGCCCGGGTGTCGGGCCGCGCATCGGCGGCGCCCATGGTGCACAATATCGCGCCGGCAAAAACGGCGATCGACAGGTTTTTCATGGGAACACCGGCTTCCAGTCATGGCTTTTGCGGTGACGAATAATGGATCCTGCTAGAAAACCGCAAGGTATCTGAGCAGCGAGATAATGCCGATGATGATGACGACAATCTGGGCGATCTGTCTCGTGCGGCCGTCAAGCGGCAGGCGCTGGATGAGATAAAGCACTAGGATCACCACCAGGAAGGTGATCAGGATACCGATGAGAACCGATGCAGCCATTTGCCTGTCTCCATGCCGCCTCGGGTAGGGCTGCCCCTAAGCGCGTCGCGATCTTTCAGATTCGCTCCGTGCGCTTTAGGTTTTTGATTTTACGCATATCTTTGTCCCGAAACCGGTCCCACTTTCGGGGAACATGCCTTAACGTTGCGGGCGCTGGAATGGTTCCAGATCGAAGGAGGCGCGTGCGACTGCGGCGAGGTGAGCGGCGGGCTCCTCGAAACGCGAGCCGTCAGGCGCTCTGGCTTCCGCGTCCGCCGCATTCCAGGCAGATCATGCTGTGTCCCGGGCAGCTCAGCCGGTGCGTCCCTTCCGGGCAGCAATGGCCGTTGGAGCTGACCCAGCGGGCGCAAACGAAGACTTTCCTGGCGCCATGGCAGCGCCGGCATTCCGTCGAGGGCATCAGATTCTCCTTAGGCGAGACGCGATGCCCCCCCTTCAACGACCGTGTTCATCCGTTTAGTCCCCACGACTGGGTTGTCGGCCCGGTTTTTCAGAGACATTACATTAGCTATCTGGAATATAAAGCCGCGCGGACCGATGACGAAAGTTTCAACGGTCCGCGCTTTCCCTTTGCCACGCCCTTGCTAAAGGTGGGGCGGGCAGATTCTGCAGGGCAGGGCGAACGGGAACCTCTGGCAATGACATGGACGGGCGCAGGCGCGCTTTTCATCCTCGTACTTACCTATGCGGGTGTCGCCGTCGGGCGCATTCCGGGCCTCAGGCTCGACCGCGCCGGCATTGCGCTGCTCGGGGGTGCTGCCATGATCGCCATCGGCGCGATCAGCATCGAGGACGCCTACCGCGCCATCAATTTCGACACCATCACGCTCTTGCTTGGCATGATGATCGTGGTGGCGCATCTGAAAGTATCCGGCGCCTTCCGGGCGCTTGGCGGCTTCGCCATCGAGCATGCGCATGCGCCCTTCATGCTCCTGATCATGGTAACGCTTTTGACTGGCGTGCTCTCGGCCTTCCTGGTCAATGACGCGATCTGCCTGGTGATGGCGCCGATCGTCGTCCACGTCACCCGCGTCATCAGGCGAAACCCGGTTCCCTATCTCATCGCCACCTGCACCGCCTCCAACTGCGGCAGTGTCGCCACCATCACCGGCAATCCACAG
Organism: Mesorhizobium sp. LEGMi-168a; assembly: GCF_058312955.1. Classification (NCBI taxonomy): domain Bacteria; kingdom Pseudomonadati; phylum Pseudomonadota; class Alphaproteobacteria; order Hyphomicrobiales; family Phyllobacteriaceae; genus Mesorhizobium; species Mesorhizobium sp. LEGMi-168a. The sequence goes on along the minus strand of NZ_JBZEGV010000021.1, from coordinate 63,882 downwards.
AACATGGTGATCGGCGCGCTGTCCGGCATTTCCTATCCGGCCTTCGCGGCGGCCTTGGCCCCGGTGGCGCTGTTTGGCCTCGTCGCCGTCATCGTCATCGTACGCATCGTCTATCGTGCCGAGTTTTCGCGCCCTGCCGAACTCAGCCCCGAGGTCTATCGCGGTCGCATGCTGCCCGGACAGGTGCTGAAGGCGACGATTGTCTGCGTGGCGTTGGCAATAGCCTTCTTCGCCGGCGTGCCCGTCGCCAAGGCGGCACTGATTGCCGGCGCTTTCCTGCTCGTCACCCGCGCGATCAAGCCGCACCGCATTTACCGCGAGGTCGACGGGCCGCTGCTGTTCATGTTCGCCGGCCTCTTCGTGGTGGTGGCGGGAGCCGAGCGCACGCTGCTCACACCTGACATGATCGCCTGGGCGAAGACTATCGGCCTCGACGATATCTGGCGGCTTTCCGGCTTTACCGCGGTGCTTTCCAACATCATGAGCAACGTGCCGGCGGTGCTGGCGCTCAGGCCCTTCATCCCTGGCCTGGAAAATCCCGAGCGCGCTTGGCTTGTCGTGGCGATGAGCTCGACGCTCGCCGGCAATTTCACGCTGCTCGGCTCCGTCGCCAACCTCATCGTCGCCGAGCAGGCGAAAGCGGCCGGCAAGGAGCTGTCCTTCATGGCTTTCTTCAAGGTCGGCCTGCCGCTGACCTTGCTGACGCTCCTCGCCGGCACGGCCTGGCTGGCTTTCACCTCCTGATTTCGCGCTTTTGCGGCCCTCGACAAAATTCTACCCGCGCATTCATCGAATCGATTGCGCAAACGTTTCGATGGCTCTATGGTTTTGCCAGATCCGCCGCAGAGCGGACGGGAAACGCAATCCAGGGGAGGAGCGCTTGCGGGCTCTCCGTTCGCATGCCGACAATGGCTGAGGTCGCGCGCCGCGCCGGCGTCTCGGTTTCGACCGTCTCGCATGTCGTCAACCGCACGCGTTTCGTCTCGCCCGAGAAGGCGCAGCTCATCAACGACGCCATTGCCGCCATGGGCTACCAGCCCAACGAGCTGGCGCGCTCGCTGAAAGTGGCCTCGACCAACAGCGTCGGGCTCGCAATCTCGGCGATCTCCAACCCTTATTTCACCGACATCATCTGCGCGGTCGAGGCCGAATGCGCGCGGCTCGGCCTGATGGTGTTCCTGTCGGACACACAGGAAGACCCCGACCGCGAGTTGTCTGTGGTGCGCGCCTTCCACCAGCGCCGCGTCGACGGCGTCATTCTGGCGCCGTCCGGCTCGCCCGAACGCGCGATCGCCTATCTCGCCGAAAAGAAGCTGCCTTGCGTGCTGATCGACCGTTTTGCCGACGACCGTTTCGACCAGATCGGCGTCGAGAACGAGACGGCGATGCGCTCGCTGATCGACCATGTCGCCTCCTTCGGCCATAGGCGCATCGGCTACATCGCCGGCCAGCCGGGGCTCACCACCACGCGCGAGCGCGTCGACGCGTTTCGCGCCTCGCTCGCGGCCAATGGACTTGAATGCCTGCCGCACTATGTCTCGCCGGAGAATGTCGACACGGCGAGCGCCACGGCATCGACGCATGCGATCCTGTCGCTGCCAGCGCCGCCTACCGCATTGGTCACCGGCAACAACATGACGACGATCGGGGCAGTCCGTGCCATCCGCGAGAAGGGTTTTTCGATCCCGCGCGACCTCTCGCTGGTCGGTTTCGACGATTTCGAGTGGGCCGATTGCTTCGAGCCCAGGCTGACGCTGGTCGAGCAGCCCTGCACCGAGATCGGCAGGCAGGCGGCGGCGTTGCTCAGCGAGCGCATCGCCTCCAGCGGCGCCGCGCCGCGCGCCGTGCGTCTGCCGGCAAAACTGCAGGCGCGAGAATCCTGCGCGAGGCCAGCATGAGCGCGCCGCTGCTTTCCGTCACCGGCGCCGTCAAACGCTTCGGCGGCGTACAGGCGCTGCGCGGCGTCGATTTCGATTTGAAGGCTGGCGAGATCCACGCGCTGCTCGGCGAGAACGGCGCCGGCAAGTCGACGCTGATGAACCTTCTGTCGGGCGTCTATACGCCGGACGAGGGCGAGATACGCATCGACGGCAAGCCGGTCACCTTCAGCAACCCGCGCGAGGCGCAAGCCGCCGGCATCGCCACCATCTTCCAGGAACTCGACCTCGTGCCTTCGCTCGATGTTGCGGCGAACCTCTTCCTCGGCCGCGAGCTGATGCGGTCGGGCGGCATGCTCGACGTGCCGGCGATGCGCCGCGAGGCGAAGCGGCGGCTGGAGGCGATCGAGCTCGCCATCGACCCGGCTCGGCTCGTCGCCGATCTTTCGATCGGCCAGCGCCAGGTGGTGGCGATCGTCAAGGCGCTGTCCTACGCCTCGCGCGTGCTGATCATGGACGAGCCCACGGCCGCGCTCACCGTCGGCGAGGTCGAGCGCCTGTTCGGCATCATGAGGAAGCTCGCCGCAACCGGCGTCGGCATCGTCTACATCTCGCACCGGCTGGAAGAAGTGCCCGATATCGCCGACCGTGTGACGGTGATGCGCGACGGCCGCGTCGCCGGCATCACCGAGCCGCACGCGCCGCAGGCCGAGCTGGTGCGCCTGCTGGTCGGGCGGCCACTGGATGAGCTTTACCCCGAGCGCGCGAAAGCCACAGGTAAGACGCTGCTGTGCCTCAAGGATGCCAGCTTCAGGCTCGCCCGGGACAGCGCCGGCTGGCAGCCGCCAAGCGGCATCTCGCTCGAGGTCAGGGAAGGCGAGATCGTAGGCCTTGCCGGCATCATGGGGGCAGGGCGCACCGAGTTGCTGTCTGCGCTCTATGGCACCGGCCTTGCCGGCCGCTGGCAAGGCGAGGTCGCGGTCGACGGCCGGCCGGTAAAACTCGAATCCATCAACGCTGCGCGCAAGGCCGGCATCGCCTTCGTCACCGACGACCGGCGCGGCGGCGGCCTGATGCTGAGGATGGCGGTCGGCCTCAATCTGGTGATGTCGGTCATTCGCCGCATCTCGCCGGCAGGCCTGATGTCGCCGCGCCGGCAGGCAGAGGCGGTGCGGCAGTCCTTCGGCCAGTTCGACATCCGCCCGAAGAACCCGGACATCGCCGTCGGCGCGCTTTCGGGCGGCAACCAGCAGAAGGTGGTTCTGGCCAAGGAAATCCTTGGCAATCCGCGCCTTCTCCTGCTCGACGAGCCGACGCGCGGTGTCGATGTCGGCGCCAAGGGCGAGATCTACGCGCGGCTGCGGGCGCTCGCGGCCCAGGGGCTGGGTATCCTCGTCGCCTCCAGCGAGATGCCGGAGCTGATCGGGCTCTGCGACCGGATCGTGGTGCTGCGCCAGGGGCGCAATGTGGCGGAATTCAACGGCGGCGTCGACGAGCACACCGTGCTTGCCGCGGCAAACGGCAGGGAGGCCTGATGTCGGGAGAGAAGATTTCGGTGGCGGCGAGCCCGCCCGTGGCTCCTGCGAAGCACCGCGTCGACCCGCTGGCCATCATCGTGCGCTTCCAGAGCCTGATCGGCCTGGTGCTGGTGGCGATCGGCGGCATCATCTTCTCGCCGCGGCGCCATGGCGAGATCCTGTTCCTCAACCCCGACAACATCGCCAACATCGTACGCGCCGTGTCGGAGACCGGCATCATCGCCATCGGCATGACCTTCGTCATCATCACCGCCGGCATCGATCTGTCGGTCGGCGCGGTGCTCGGCCTGTCCGCCGTCGTCACAGCCACCATGATGATCTCCGGCGGCTTCGGCCTCATCGCCACCATCCTGGCCGTGCTCGTCATGGGCACCGTCTTCGGTATCGTCCAGGGCACGATTTCCACCCGCTTCCGGCTGGAGCCCTTCATCGTCACGCTCGCCGGCCTGCAGGCGGCGCGCGGGCTGGCGCTGGTCGTTTCCGGCAACCAGTACATCAACATCTCCTATGGCGACGGGCCTGGCCTGGCGCCGCCTGTATTCGCGGTGCTGGGCGAGCGGCTGTTCGACAACACCGTGCCGGTGGCGACCATCGTCTTCATCATCTTCGCGGCCATCGCCACGCTGGTGCTCAACACCACGCGCTTCGGCCGCTACGTCTACGCCGTCGGCGGCAACGAGCGCGCCGCGCGCATTTCCGGCGTGCCGGTGTCGATGGTGAAGATCTCGGTCTACGCCATCACCGGCTTTGCCTCGGCGCTTGCCGGCATCGTCCATGCCGGCCAGTTCAACTTCGGCAGCGCCAATGACGGCATGGGCTATGAGCTCACCGCGATCGCCGCCGTCGTCATCGGCGGCACCAGCCTGTTCGGCGGCGCGGGCTCGATGGTCGGCACCGTGGCCGGCACCATCATGCTCGGCGCCTTGGCCAACATCCTTCAGCTCAACAACATCACCCCCGCCATGCAGCTACTCGCGACCGCTGCGATCATCGTCCTGGCGGCAGTGCTTCAATCCCTCGTTCGCCGCCGCGAGGGATTGGGACGATAGGAGGCCGGCGGCAGCATTCTGAAAGAGCAACCCCAAGAACTGCAACGAAGGTCTGGCACCCCGAGCCAGGCGAGGAGGAGACTGAGCATGAGAAGCATAGAGAGAGGATTGAGCCGCGCGCTGAAAGCCGCGCTTCTGGCAGGCGCCGGCCTGTGCATCGCGGGCGCCGCTGAAGCCGCCGACCCGATGGTGAAGGCCTGCGCCAAGGACGGCCAGTTCGTCATCGGTTTTTCGCAGGCCAACAACGCCGAGCCCTATCGCCAGCATGTCAATGACGAGCTGACGGCGGCGGCCAAGGAAGTGCCGGGCTTCACGCTGCAGATCGCCGACGGCGCCGGCAACGTCAACACGCAGACCTCGCAGGTCGACAACTTCATCACCCAGAAGGTCGATATCCTGTTGATCTCGCCCTTCGAGGCCGCGCCCCTGACGCCCGCCGTGAAGCGCGCCATGGATGCCGGCATTCCGGTGATCGAGCTCGATCGCAAGACGGTGGGCGACCCCGGCAAGGACTACACGGCCTTCATCGGCGGCGACAATTTCAAGATCGCCCAGGAAGCCGGCAAGTTCACGGCAACGAAACTGCTGCCCGATGGCGGCGAGGCGGCGGTGCTGGAAGGCCTGCCGAGCTCGACGCCGGCGGTGGAGCGGCTCAACGGCTTCAAGGAAGGCGTGAAGGCCAATGCCAAGATCCAGATCGTCGCCGAGCAGGCCGCCGACTGGGTTCCGGATAAAGCCCAAACCGCCTTTGCCGCCATGCTGCAGGCGCATCCGGACATCAAGGTGCTCTATGCCTCGAACGACATGATGGCGGCGGGCGCGCTGCTGGCCGCCAAGGGCGCCGGCAAGGACGTCAAGATCATCGGCACCGACGGCTTGCCGGGTCCGGCCGGCGGTATCGAGGCGGTGGCCAAGGGCGACTGGGCGGCGACCTTCACCTATCCGACCGGCGCCAAGGAAGCGATCGAGATGTCGAAGAAGATCCTGCTCGACTGCGCGACTTCCGTTGAGCCGACGGTGACGGTGGACACCACCGCAATCACGCCGGAAAACGCCAAGCAGCTGGCCGAAAAATAGGGCAGGGCTCTACAATCGAAGGCATTGCGACAAGGCCCCGGCGACGGGGCCTTGTTTTTGGGGCAGCGGACCCCGTATCTGGCAGGAATTGGAAGGAACAGTGCTCTTCTGGCCGAACGGATCGCCCGCCAGGGTGGTGACAAGGCGCGCGGCGCGTGCATTGTTGCGCTGGAACCTGCACCGATCGTGGGAGGAAACCTTGACCGAATTCGCAACCATCCTGTCCATCCTTGGCGTTTTCCTGCTCGGCGCGATGAGCCCCGGGCCGAGCTTCGTCGTCGTCTCGCGCATCGCCGTTGCCGGCGAGCGCACCGACGGCCTGGCAGCGGCGATCGGCATGGGCATCGGCGGCTTCATCTTCGCCACCATTGCGGTCGCGGGCCTGACGGCGCTGCTCGTCCAGGTCGCCTGGCTGGACATTTTCCTGCGTGTCGCCGGTGGCGCCTACCTGTTGTGGATCGGCATCAAGATCTGGCGCGGCGCTCATGAGCCGATCGAGATCGCCAGCGACGCATCGGCGCGCGCTGGCTCGTTCTGGCGGGCGCTGCGCCGCGCGCTTCTGGTGCAGCTCGCCAACCCGAAGACCGCGATCTTCTACGCCTCGATGTTCGCGGCCATGCTGCCGGCCTCGCCGCCGCTCTGGATGCTCTTCGTCCTGCCGCCGCTGCTCTTCCTGAACGAATTCGTCTGGTACGCGGTCGTCGCCTTCGCCTTTTCCGCCAGCCGCCCGCGCTCGGCCTATCTCAGCACCAAGCACTGGATCGACCGCGCCGCCGGCGCCGTCGTCGGCGCGCTCGGCCTGAAGCTGATGTGGGAAGGCATGGCCGCCGCGCGCCGCGGTTTCAGCGGATGAGGTGAGGTCGGGGACGGCAGGGAGCTGCAATCGCATAGGGCGCTCCCCCGCTCCGTCTCGGCGCTGCGCGCCGATCCACCTCTCCTCCGCGCGGTGCGGGTGAAACACTCAAGCTGCAGTATGCCGCGTTCCTTCGCGCCCCCCTCTGTCCTGCCGGACATCTCCCCCACAAGGGGGGAGATTGGCTGTTTCGGCGCCTCGCTCATTTCTGCAACGGTCGAGATTGGCGAAGGCCGGCGTGACATCCGATCTCCCCCCAAGTGGGGGAGATGGCCGGCAGGCCAGAGGGGGGCGCTGTCCCGCCGACCTATCCGCACGCAGGTTTCCTCGCGCCGTCAAAGCGGGGAAGAGGTGGCCGCACAGCGGCTGAAGAGGTACTTGGCGCCGCGCATGCGATTGCCCGACCGAGCGGATGTGCCGCCTGTGACCTAGGTCATCCTGGCGAACGCGGTGAAACCTTCTGATTTCCAGGCCGTTGTCGGCCTGATGTCTCAGGCTAAACGCAAACCGGAACCGCCCGGCGCCAAACCAAACGGAGCAGCGAAGGCGCGCCCAAAAAAGCCGCGCCCAGGAAAATCGCGCCCCGAGAAACGCGAAGAAGAGAGCCGCGAAGAGAAGCCGCGCCCGCAAAAATCACACGAAGAGAAATCGCACGAAGAGAAATCCGCCGAACAAAAGCCCGCCGAAGCCGCGCCGGAGGTCAACGGCCAGGCCGCGCCGCCGCCGCCGGAGTCGGTCGAGCCCAGTCCTAAGCTGACGCCTGAGCGGGCCGAGCAGGCGCGCAAGAAATACCTCTTGCGGCGCTTCTGGATCAGTGGGCGCGGCTATTGGGGCCGGCACGGCGACAAGCTCGCCTTGCCGTTCACGGTTCTGCTGTTCATCCTGATCTGCGTCAATGTCGGCTTCCAGTATGGCATCAATGTCTGGAACCGCGCGTTTTTCGATGCCATCGAGCAGCGCAGTGTCCACACCGTCTATGTGCTAAGCGCCGTCTTCGTGCCGTTGGTGGCCGGAAGCGCCAGCCTTGTCGTCGCGCAGGTCTACCTGCGCATGACGATCCAGCGCCGCTGGCGCTCATGGCTCACCACCGCCGTCATAGCGCGCTGGCTGGCCAGCGGCCGCTACTACCAGCTGAACCTCGTCGCCGGCGACCACACCAACCCTGAGGCCCGCCTCACCGAGGATTTGCGGATCGCCACCGACGCGCCGGTCGATTTCATCTCCGGTGTCCTCAACGCGTTCCTGTCGGCCTCGACCTTCATCGTCGTGCTGTGGACGATCGGCGGCGCGCTCACCTTGTCGATCGGCGGCGCGAGCCTGACCATTCCCGGCTTCCTCGTTGTCACCGCGGTCATCTATGCTGCCATCACTTCCACCTCGATGGTGGTCATCGGCCGCCATTTCGTGCAGCTCTCCGAGGTGAAGAACCAGGCGGAAGCCGAATTCCGCTATGTGCTGACGCGCGTGCGCGAAAACGGCGAAAGCATCGCGCTGCTCGGCGGCGAGGCGGAGGAGCGCAGCGGCATCGACAGGAATTTCGGCCATGTGCTGAGGCAATGGGCGCTGCTGACTGGACAGCACATGCGCACGGCGCTGGTGTCGCAGGGGGCGAGCCTGTTCGCGCCGGTCGTGCCGGTGCTGCTGTGCGCGCCGAAATTCCTCGAAGGCTCGATGTCGCTCGGCCAGGTGATGCAGGCGGCGTCGGCCTTCGCCATCGTGCAGGGCGCCTTCGGCTGGCTGGTCGACAACTATCCGCGCCTTGCCGACTGGAACGCGTCGGCCCGCCGCATCGCCTCGCTGATGATGTCGCTCGACGGGCTGGAGCGCGCGGAACGGAGCGAGGCCTTCGGCCGCATCCGGCACGGCAAGACTGAAGACGGCGCGATGCTCTCCCTCGACAATCTCTCCGTGACGCTCAACGACGGCACCGGCGTGGTCAAGGAGACCGAGGTCGAGATCGAACCGGGCGAGCGCGTGCTGGTGGCCGGCGAATCCGGTACCGGCAAGTCGACGCTGGTGCGGGCCATCGCCGGCCTATGGCCATGGGGCGGCGGCCGCGTCGATTTCCACGCCGACAGGCGGCTGTTCATGCTGCCGCAGCGTTCCTACATCCCCACCGGCACGCTGCGCCGCGCCGTCGCCTATCCCGCCGCCGCCGACAACTGGCCGGTCAAGAAGATCAGCGCCGCCCTCGACAAGGTCGGCCTCGATTATCTGAAAGACAGGCTCGAGGAAGAGGCGCCCTGGGACCAGACGCTGTCCGGCGGCGAAAAGCAGCGCCTCGCCTTCGCGCGTCTCTTGCTGCACTGCCCCGACATCGTCGTGCTGGACGAGGCGACCTCGGCGCTCGACGAGAAGAGCCAGGACAAGATGATGCAGACGGTGATCCGCGAGCTGCCCAAGGTCACCATCATCAGCGTCGCCCACCGCGCCGAGCTCGAAGCTTTCCACAGCCGCAAGATCACGCTGGAGCGCCGCGAGGGCGGGGCGAAGCTGGTGAGCGATGAGGCGCTGGTGCCGCGCAGGCGCAAGCGGAGCCTGATCAAGCGGGCGCTGTGGGGCAGCGGGACGCGGGGCGGACGGGCGTGAAGCGGGCGAACTCAATACCTGCCATCCAGATAACTACTACGTTGGAAGGAGACGGTCCCTAAGCCTTTTGCGGAGCTTGGCGCTGCCGAGAGTGCTTTTCTATCATGGCTCTTTGGCGCGGCATCCGGCCGCGCGGCACGGGTCACGGAGAGCAATAGCGGCGAGGGGCGCGCAGCCGGTGGGGTTCAGTGATGAACCATGTGCAGGGTACCCAATCAGCATGCTTCCATCGTGACTCCACCTTTATTCGACGACGGCTTTCGAGTTTACGTCCTGGAATGCGTGGCGGCGGGCGGAGCCCCGCGCTATGCCTCATTTCGCTATGCCTCGTTCTGCTGCTGGGACTTCCGGCGAGGAGCCAGTCGACGGCTGACGACAGACTAGGCCCGGGAGACAGCATCGAACTGCACGTTTGGCACTGGACTGTTCTGCGCGGCGGCATTTTGGAAGGGTTGCAACTCAACCGAAATTTCAGCATCGATCCGACCGGCAAGGTTGACCTTCCAAATATCGGGAGCGTTGACGCCGCGGGCCTGCGCCCGGACGAGTTGGCAAAGCTGATTGCCGATCGCCTGCAAGCCAGGAGTGGCCTGCCCGAGCGGCCGGAGACGACCGTCGAGCGCATCCTTAAGCCGGCCATGGAAACGACGGATTCCGTGGCATCCACGGGCGACCAGTCAGCACCCGAACCGTCAGCCGTTGCCGAGGCCAACGGCAATCCGTCACCCGTGCCCTCGCAGAGCCCCGACATCGCGACGGAGCCGGGCACCGCATCACCGGGCGGGTTCGAGCCGCCCGCGGAGCCGGCGCCCATGGTGCCAGAGGCGCCCAAGCCGCCAGAGCCGCCCAAGGAAGCTGCGCAAGCGTTGCCTGGCGAGCAGGAGCAGGCTTTGCGCCGCGAATTGGCGGCGGCACGTTCGGAGCTGGACGTCATGCAGCGCAACGCGCGCGATAGAAGTGCTGAGGCACATGCAGTGGCCGACAAGGCGGCCAAACAGGCACAAGACCTGGAAAAGCAGCGGCAGAAAGCCAAAACGCTCGCGCTCGATCTGGAGGCGGCGAGACGCGTCATCGAAGGCTTCAAGGCCAAGGCCATTGTCTGGGACAACGAAAAGGCCGCTATGCTTGAAGCGGATCGCTCAGCAGAAGCCTCTCAGGTTGCTGTTCAGCGGGCGCTTGATGAGGAGCGGCACAGGGTTGAGCTCCTGGAGCAGGAACTCGCCGCGTCCCGCCAGGCCATCGACGCGCTGAAGACGGGCGCGAATCTGGCTGCCGCCGGGCGGGCCAACGCCATAAAGGACCGGCAGGTGGCCGAAGCCGCATTGAAGCAAGCTGGCGAAGCGCTGGCGCTGGAACGCCAACGGGCGGATGCCGCCGCACGCGATCTCGACAGCGTGCGGATGGAACGCGACGCTTCAAGAGACACCGCGGCGGCGTTGAGCGCGGCGCTGGAACAAGAGCGTGAAAGATCGATCGGCCTGGCCCGCAGCCTCAGTGCAGCGCGGCAGGCAATGAGCATCGTCAAGCCTGATGCCGGGCGTCGCGTGGTGGGCGTCAAACGCAGGGCGAAAGCGCCTGTCCCCGCAAGTTCGCATGCAAGGATGTCGGAGCGCCCCCTCTCAGAGCACTCTGCGCCTGCGCGCAAACCGCCGGACAAGCAGAGGGTCAAGGTCCAAAAGCCACCGCAACCTGATCTGGAGGTGACCATAGCTCTTCCCGCACCGTTGCTCCCGACGCGGCCACTGGAGCCCGACCCTCGCTGGTGAAGAACAGTGAGCCGCAACTATGCCGCAGGAGAGTGTGACCATGAAAAAATACGTCGCAGCCGCGTTGGCGATCGGGATCACAATCGGGCCTGCCTCGGCTGTTGACGTCGGCGTAGGCGGCACGGTTGGCGGTATCGGGGTCGACGCTGGAGTGAGCGCCGGTTCGCAAGGCGTGTCGGCGGGCGTGGGCGCGAGCGCCGACGGCATGGGCGGAGCAAACGTTGGCGCATCGACCAGCAGCAGCGGATCGCTCGGCGCGGGAATTAGTGCCAGCGGCAGCCTGGGCAGCACAGGCACAGGCGTGTCGGTGGATGCGGGCGCGAGCGCCGATGGTGTCGGTGGAGCAAACGCTGGCGCATCGACCGGCGGCGGATCAGTCGGCGCTGGTGCCGGCGGCAACCAGGGCGGCATAGGCAAAGGCGTGTCGACGGGCGCCCGAGTGGGCGACCATCCTTCCGCCCAAAGAGGGCCGCCTGCCTCTGCCCGGCGCCGGGCCGCAGCAGCCCCCGCTTTGGCCAGGACCGCGGCACAACTCATCGATCTGCCGCCCGTGCTCAGACCTTCCGGATCGTCCAACGGCGAGCTCCGGCGGGTCGCCAAGGCGCATCCTTTTGGGTCTCTGCCACCTCTGAAAGCGAAACCCGGTACGCCGGATCACGTGGTGCGCGCCTGTCACGCCGCGATCATGACCGCCGCGAAGCCCCTTGGCGCCGTGCGTGTCTACGCGGCAAGCGCAGGTCCCGCGCGTCAAGGTCAAAGCGGAATTTCGGCGCCGATCGCGGTGCGCATAGACTACGCAAGGCAAGGCGGCATTGAAATCCGGCAGGCGCGAGTCGGCTGTCGCCTCAATGCGGCGGGGATGGTCACCGAAGTGATCTAGCGCAGGAAGCGGCCTCTGGCCGTTGCCGGTCTTCCCGACAGTTGCAGCCGCGTAAGCTGCGTTGGCCTTGGAACGCGGTATGGCAATCGCATATGGCAGCGCCAGCCCCCGCTCCGTCTCGGCTTCGCCGAGCCACCTCTCCCCCACTTTGTGGGGGAGAGGAACCCAAGCTTTCGAAGGCCGCGCCTTCTGCGATTGGCGTTTCCTCGCCCCCATGAAATGGGGGAGAGGTGGCTCGGCGCGCAGCGCCGAGACGGAGCGGGGGCTGGCGCTGCCATATCCGATTGCGATGCCCCGCCGGCTGCAGACAAGGCGCCCGCGCTTCGGCTAGAGTTCTACCGGGCGCAAAAATCATCAAAGGGGAGCATCGCGATGAACGAATCCACACCAAGACCGCTTGCGGAGATCGCCAGCTATCACGCCCATATCTACTATGACGGAGAGGCGCAGCGGCAGCATGCCGAATGGCTGCGCCTGCGCATCGGCGAGCGTTTCCGCGTGCGCCTCGGCAATTGGCGCGACGAGCCGGTCGGCCCGCATCAGCAGGCCATGTACCAGGTCTCCTTCGCCAACGAGATCTTCGCCACGCTCGTTCCGTGGCTGATGCTGAACCACGGCGGCCTGAGCATCCTCATTCACCCGAACACCACCAACCCCAAGCGCGACCATACGGTCGACCCGATCTGGATAGGCCGGCCGCTGGGGGTGCATGGCGAGGTTCTCGGCGAGGAGGATGAGGCGGAAGAGGCGCTGGAGGTGAATACGGAGCCGACGCTGGGGGTGTAGGGGTACTGGGCTCGACGAGAATGACCGCCATCTAGCGACAAGACGTTGTTCGGCGGATGAAAACAGCACTAGCCTTCGGCTCTCGATAATCTGTGATCGGTCGTGGTACTGCCTCTTGAACTTCTTTCCTTCCAAAACGTGGTGGAAAGTGTCGAGTGCGACTTTCGGAGGGGATCAGAACGCGCAAATCTGCAGTCATCTCAATTGGGTTGGAAATAATGCCCGCTGTATCACCTGTTGAATGGGACATCGTAGAAGCGCGTGTGCAGGCAGCGACTGTTAGGTACGGTTTGACGAATCCGTCTCGGGGCTTCTTGTACCTAGCGCTAGAGCAGTTCTTCCCAGATCGGTCGGCTGACTATCCTGAGACGATCGTTGATGGTGGAAATGACCTCGGTGTTGATGCGATCGAGATATTAGAGGGGGAAGACAGAGCGCAGATATTCCTTTTCCAGTCGAAACATCGAACCTCGTTGAAATCGACAGATCGGACGATTAACGACGGTGAGGTTTTGAGGATTGCATCCCTGCTGCATGCACTCTTTGAAAAAGAATCACGCCTTCTGGCCACCGGCAACCTTCCACTAACGGAGGCCGTGACTCGCGTCTGGGATCTTCACAGGCGAGGAGTTATTTGTCGCTATCGCGTCGTTTTCTGCAGCAATGGGAAAGGCCTTTCGGGATCGGCTCAATCGATTTTGGATAGTGCGCTGCAATCGATGGGCAATGTGGACTACGAAATATACGGCCCGTCCGAGATCATGCGCGATATTGGTGCAGCCGGGCGCGAAAGCGAAATCGGAAATCTTCAGGTTGTAGGCAAGGAGGCTTTTGAGAGGAGTGACGGTGACATTCGTGGCGTGATCGCCTCAGTTGACGCACGATCGTTTGTCGAGCTTATCCAAACAGCAGATAAAAAATCTATCAAAAGACATCTGTTCGACGAAAATTTGAGAATTTTTCTGGGAGCGAATGGAGGATACAATGGAAACATAATTCAGACGGCGACATCTGAAGATAGTCATCTATTTTGGTACTTAAACAACGGTATAACGATAACATGCAAGGATTATGCATATAACAAAGGTCATTCCAATCCCATAATCAGAATAGAGGATTTTCAAATTGTCAACGGCGCACAGACGTCGCATTCATTGATCGAGGCATACAGGCGATCGCCGGAAGCCTTCGACAATGTAGTGTTGATGGTTAGGATATACGCTACCAATCGGAGCGATATCGCTGAAAGGGTAGCAGTTGCCACCAATAGCCAAGCCAGGATCCAAGCGCGTGACCTGCGAGCGAACCATCCGGTGATGAAGAAATTGGAGATCGCGTTTCAGGATCACGGTTACTTTTTCGAGCGAAAAAGGAACATGCATGCAGATCGCGACCCTCGCAAAAGAATCGACGCGTTAAAGCTCGGGCAAATCCTGCTTTCGTACCAGATGGGTGAACCGGACCGGGCCAAAGCAGATTCGGATACAATCTTTGGAGATCGCTTTCATATGATCTTCCATGAACACTACGTTGTTGAAGAGCTTTGCCGGATAGTCGAGTTATACAGGCTGATTGAGGAGATGCGTGACAGCCTCGTAACGCAGCAGAGGGACGCTATAGAGCCGACAGGTGAGCGGCAATATCTCATATATGGTCACTGGTTCGTGCTCTATGCTGCTAGGCTAATTCTGTCGAACAAAGAGAGGAAAATACCGACCGGTGACGAAGCTGGCGATCTTGTCTTTGAGGCTCTGTCTTTAGTAGCGAGGGCCTGCGCGAGAGTGAGAAGCACTGCACAGTATCAACTTTTTCGAAGCTCGAAGACGAAGTATCGCATCATTGCAGAACTGGAAGGGCGTCAAATGAGCTTGTTCGATCTGTAATTGGCTGCATTTTTGTCACTGATAAGAACTAAACCCGATGGATATTAAATGCTTTGCACGCTCGCGAACAATTTTCCCGATTTCATCGCGGGGTTCTTAAATCAGGGGCTCGCGCTTCGTCGACGTTTTCGCGAGGAAACGGTAACTGACCTGCTCATGGGCAGTTTAATGACGGCCGCTCTTGGTCGAGTTATCGTTGAATTTCCAAATGAGCCACAAACCGGCGCGGACATGGAGTGGAACTTTGTGGATCCCCGAAAGAGAACTTTCTTCCGTCTAATAATTCAAGCTAAACAAGCTTATGGCGACGGTGAAGTATGGTCAAGGCATTGCTACCGGGAAATTTATCACTCGTCCAGACACGGATCTACGCTGCAAGCACAAACACTATGCGATACTGCTCGTAGGAGCATTGCTACCTATCCTATTTATCTATTATATCACACTCAATTCACCATAGACTTGGCAAGATCAACCGGTAATTTAAATATCCAGGGTGTCAACGTCGCTGACGGTTTCGAAATTGAACAACTAGTGAAGGCAGCTAAGGGACGGACACTGCGCACGCGGAACCGCAGTCTAAAGACTATTGCACCATTGCTGCTTCCGCTCTCCAGCCTTTTCTGCCCTGCGAGTTCGCAACCGCTGTCTCCCACCGCATTTGCAGGCGGCCGTTCAACTCTTCTTTTGCTACAAAGTTTTGGTGGACGTGCGTCCTTAGGAATCCCGATGCCGCCTGACCCTGAAACAATGCGCGGCCGGATAGTAAAAATTCGTGAAGCAACAAGAAGTCGCGCAGGCGAAGAGCTGAAGCAGGATACAGCATATGCCGAGTGGCCTGATGTCCCGCAAGTCTCCGATAGCATACCCGAGGATATCGAAGAAATCGTAGAGCGCAGGGAGGCATTACCCTCGACGTATCTTGATAGGTGGCGCCTTACGTTCGTTTCGACTACTGCTAACCCAGAGAGCGCATAGTGGCACGCTCATTGATCGCTAACCTATTTCCTCCTGTCACAATCAAAGATGTCATAGGGTGGGAAAATGGGCGCTAAAGATGACCAAATAGAAATTCTACGATATTTGCATAGACGCGTGACTACAGGAGATACACGATACTGCACAATTCCGACCATTATTAAAAATAGCGGACTTAACGCTTCCAACCAGTACATTCTGGCGCTCACGGATGATCTTGAAGCGGCTGGATTGGTTATTACTCGTCAGGCTTACCAGATGGCCGGTGGCCGATTGTTTCAGATTACTGCCGCTGGATTCGATGCCGTCCAGAATGGCGAAATGCCAATCACGGTAGATAGCGCGGCTTGGACCGGCCGCTTTAATCTGTCCGAATATCAGAAATCTGAAATCCGACGAATTCTGGGAGAAATGCGGGTAGTCATCACGTCTGCCAAGCTCTCAAACTCTAGAACGGCCAACGCAATGGCCTTGATCGAGTCTGCGGAGAAGTTAATCGAGACTCCGGACCCACTCTGGCCCGAGATCATGCGTCTTTTGCGGTCTCCGGCGCTTGCTGGGGTGGTAGGAATTGCCGGACTTGTAATGGCTGTGGTGCAAATCTTGATGGCAGCAGCAGGTTCATAGAGTCTGGCCATACCAATCCGCGAATTCCGCCGGGCTTGTGATCTAGGTTCAATCTCCCTCAGGTTCGGTCTTGTCCGGTTTTGCAGTCCAAACCAGGTGCGTCTTGTCGCCGATCTCCGCCAAAATCTTGCCAACGTCCACAGGGACGTAGTGGTTAGTAACTGAAGACATGGGGTGGAATTCAGGGGTGTAACTAGTAACTTGCCCACTATCGTCGCAGAACAAGTGGGCTGCTCCAGGAAGCATCTCCATCGGCAGGGGAATTTTCGCGTTGGGGTTGTGATAGACATTAATTCCTTCGATCCAGTCCTCCTCATAACCGGCGGCGTTGACGATAACTTTGAAGAATTTTGGGTATTGCGCATTCGGATCGTGATCGAGCATCATTCCCTCGCGGGTAACCAGAACACGCTTCGAGCCAAATTTGCCGAGAACCCCCATTCGGTTAAACTTCGCGATCGTTCCTGCGCTGCTTGATATAACCGCACTCACATTCTCGGCGTCCGGCAACCTGAAAAAGCCTGAGGGAATGGATTTGTTGCCCCACGTGTGTTGGTCGACACGCTGTGGCAAAATCTTAAGATTGCCGCTCTGGTCAGTTTTTGCGGTGTGGTCGTATCCGAACAGATATCGTTCAAGCGCTGACTGTGAACGGACCATGGACATCGGCGAAGAGAAGTCGGCCACCGCGAGAACAAATGGTGCGCCTTTGACGTGATCTTGCTCCCAGTATTTCTTTTTGAGTTTTGAGTAGAGCGGGCTGCCGAATTTGATCGGCATATATTCTTTCAAAAATTGCTCCATCTCCTCGCGCGTTTCGGTTGGCGGTGGAGGGACAATTTCGCCGTTCTTTACGGTTGGCCCGACGGTTACAGCTTCTATGAAAAGCGGTCCGAGAAGCCCAGAACAACAGAAATCGGGTGTGCTATGCTCACGGTTGAGGGCATATCCGGCCTCGATCAGCACAGCAAACAGATACAGTTCCCAAATTCGCTGGTCGAAGCCGGTCGTCTGAAATTGCTCAACGAAATTGCCGTCGACGTCGTCATACCATCGCATCATTGGGTCGATTATCTCAAGAGCCGGCGAATACCCTTCATTTGTTGTGAGTTGCAAGAATGACGGATGAAGCCGGTCCATGTCGTTTAGATGGCCAAAAAAGTCGACCGGCTGCCCTTCCTCATCACCCTGATAGTGCGACTCTAACTGAGCACCAGCGGCCTCGCGCATCCCGGCGAACAGCGTCGCCCTAGCTTCTTCGGGCGTCGGATGGAACCCCGTGACATTCACACCTCGAAAACGCAGTTTCTGGTCTCTTGCCAAGACGATGCCGCCGAAGTCCTGGTCAGCAATATCCTTTGTCGCGATGCCAATTACATCACCGCCGTCGACTTCGAAATAGGCCAGTTCGTCAAGTATAAGCAGTGATTGCGGCAAACGTGC
The DNA here is from genome assembly GCF_058312955.1 of Mesorhizobium sp. LEGMi-168a. Lineage (NCBI taxonomy): Bacteria > Pseudomonadati > Pseudomonadota > Alphaproteobacteria > Hyphomicrobiales > Phyllobacteriaceae > Mesorhizobium > Mesorhizobium sp. LEGMi-168a. The sequence goes on along the minus strand of NZ_JBZEGV010000021.1, from coordinate 46,536 downwards.
ATAGCCGCCAAGAGCATTGAAGCGCGTCAGTGAAATTTCATTTATTTGTAACTTATCCATATGCGCATCGTCGCATACAAATTATAGGCATGCCATCCTAATATTCTAAATCACTTTACAAGAGTGATCCCGAAGGCAATTGCTTAAGGCACCTCGCGCGATGCGTCGGACCTGAAGAGAGACCGGGTCTTCTCTCACACTCATCCCCCCGCCAACCGCGGCAGCAGAAACACCTCCGCCCCCGGCGGCAATTCCTTCGACCAGGTATCCCGATAGATCGTCCCGTCGATCGCGACAGCGATGCCACGATCGATCAGGGGTTCGAAGGCGGGGTACTGTTCCGAAAGTTTGCGGAACAGTTCCCTGATGTCCTTGGCCTCGATGTCGACCTTGCTCTTGCCTCCGGCGGCAGCGCCCAGCGAGCCCCAGAGCGTCACTTCGACCATTAGAGCAAGAACCTCATTTCGCTCTTACCCTTCCCGTTCGGCCTCGAGCGCGGCCAGGATGCGCGGCGGCGACATCGGGATGTGGGTCATGCGCACGCCCACCGCGTTCGACACCGCATTGGCGATCGCCGCCAGCGGCGGCACGATCGAGGTCTCGCCGACGCCGCGCACCCCGTAGGGGTGGTTGGGGTTGGGGATTTCCAGGATCTGCGTGTCGATCATCGGCAGGTCGGAGCAGACCGGGATGCGGTAGTCGAGGAAGCCAGGGTTCTGCAGCCGCCCGTCCTTGCCGTAGATATACTCCTCGTTGAGCGCCCAGCCGATGCCTTGCGCGGCGCCGCCCTGGTACTGGCCCTCGACATAGGTCGGGTGCACCGCCTTGCCGGCGTCCTGCACCACCGTGTAGCGCAGCACCCTGGTCGCGCCGGTCTCGGGGTCGACCTCGATGTCGCAGATATGGGTGGCGAAGGAGACGCCCGCGCCGTCGGCGACGAGCTCGCTGTGGCCGGCGATCGGCCCGCCGGTCTTGCCGGACTGCGCCGCGATCTCCTTCAGCGACAGTTTTCCGAGATTGCCGTGCTTCTCGCCCTTGGCGACCGCATGGCCCTTTTCCCAGGCGACGTCGTCAACCGAGATGTCCCACATCTGCGCCGCCCGCTCGCGCAGCACCTTGATCGCGTTGCGGGCGGCCGAGATCGTAGCCATCGAGGAGGAGAAGGTGCCGCGGCTGCCGTCGGTCATGTCGTTGTAGCCGAGGGAAGACGTGTCGGCGACGATCGCCTTGACCTGGGAATAGTCGATGCCGAGCTCCTCCGCCGCCACCAACGACAGCGACGCGCGCGAACCGCCGACGTCTACCGTGCCGACGGCGAGCGAGACCGAGCCGTCCATGCCGATGTTGAGATCCGTGCAGGTCTGGCCGCCGAAATTGAACCAGAAGCCGCAGGCCATGCCGCGCCCCTGGTTCGTGCCCAGCGGCGCCTTCATGTGCGGATGGTTCTTCACCGCTTCCAGCGTCGGGCCGATGCCGATCGGGCCGTAGACCGGGCCGTAGGAGGCGCGCGTGCCTTCCTGCGCGGCGTTCTTGATGCGGAAATCGACCGGGTCGATGCCGATTTCCTTGGCCAGCTCGTCGACAGCGCTTTCCACCGCGAAGGCCGCCATCGGCGCCGAGGGCGCGCGATAGGCCGCGGTCTTCGGCCGGTTGACCAGCACCTCGTAGCCGACGGTCTTGACGTTCTCGAGCTTGTAGCAGGCGAACGCCGTCATGGCGCCGATCTCGGCCCACATGCCGGCGTAAGGGCCGCAGCTATAGCGCAGCGTCGCTTCGGCGGCGGTGATCGTGCCGTCCTTTTTGGCGCCGATCTTGACGTCGATCGAGGTGGCGCTGGTCGGGCCCGACGCGCGAAAGACCTCGTCGCGGGTCATCACCAGCTTCACCGGGCGGCCGGCCTTGCGCGACAGAGCCAGCGCCACCGGCTCGGCCCAGACATGGGTCTTGCCGCCGAAACCGCCGCCGATCTCGGAGGAGGTGACGCGCAGCTTCGAGGCTTCCATGCCGAGCAGCTGGGCGCAGTGCTGGCGGTAGACGAAATGGCCTTGCGTGCACACCCACAGTTCCGCCGTGCCGTCGGCATTCACGCTCGCCACGCAGGCATGCGGCTCGATATAGCCCTGGTGCGTCTGCTCGGTCTTATAGGAGCGCTCTACGATCATGTCGGCCTTGGCGAAACCTTCATGGACATCGCCATGGCCGTACTGCGTGCGCTTGGTGACGTTGGAGGGTTTTACCGGCTTTTCCTCGAGGCCTTCGGTGAAGATGGCGTCGTTGATGAGCGGGGCGTGGTGCTTCATCGCCTCGTCGACATCGGTCACATGCGGCAGCACCTCATAATCGACCTCGATCAGCTTCAGCGCCTGCCTGGCGGTGCGGGCGTCGATGGCGGCGACCGCGGCCACCGCGTGGCCGTCATAGAGCGCCTTTGTGCGCGCCATCGAGTTGTCGAGAATGTCGTACATGGCGGCATCGCCATCGGTCAGGTCGGGCAGGTCGGCCGCGGTGATCACCGCCTTCACGCCGGCGAGCTTTTCTGCCTTCGAGGTGTCGATCTTCCTGATGACGGCGTGGGCATGCGGGCTGCGCAGGATCCGGCCGACCAGCTGCCCGGCCATGTTGAAGTCGGCGCCGTAGCGGGCGCGTCCCGTCACCTTGTCGACGCCGTCGGGGCGGATGGGGCGCGTGCCGACGGAAGAGAAACTGCGTCCCGAGTAGCGCGGATCGAAATTCATCTCAGGCTCCCTTCATCACGTTTGCTGCGTCCTGGACGGCGCGCACGATCTTGTCATAGCCGGTGCAGCGGCAGAGATTGCCGGCCAGCCCAAAGCGGATTTCCTCCTCGGTCGGGGAGGGGTTTTTCGCCAGAAGGTCCTTGGCCGCGATCAGGAAACCCGGCGTGCAGATGCCGCATTGCAATGCCGCATGCTCCAAAAATTTCTGCTGCAGTGGATGCAGCTGGTCGCCATGCGCCATGCCCTCGATGGTCTCGACCTGCCGCCCTTCGGCCTCGGCGCCCAGCACCAGGCAGGAGCACACCAGCCGGTTGTCGAGGATGATGCTGCAGGCGCCGCAGTCGCCGGTGCCGCAGCCTTCCTTGGCGCCGGTCAGGCCGAGCCGGTCGCGCAGCACGTCCAGCAGCGTCTCGTCCGGCTGGCAGAGATACTCGACGTGATCGCCGTTGATTGTCGTTGAAACCGCTACACCAGCCATGATTTGCCTCCTGCACGTTCATAAGCGATTGCTGCGACACGCCTCGCCAGCACACCCGCGACTTTCCGTCTGAATTCGATGGTGCCGCGCTTGTCGTCGATGGGACGGCAGGCGCCGGCGCAGATTTTTGCCAGCCGCTCGAGTGTGCCTTCATCCAGCTTCGAGCCGATGAGCACCTGCGCGGCCTCCTCGACCAGCAGCACCGTCGGCGCGGCGGCGCCCAGCGCCACGCGGGCGGCTTTGACGCGACCTTGGTCGTCGAGCGTCAGGTTCACGCCGGCGCTCACCACCGCGATGTCCATCTCGGTGCGCGGTATGAAGCGCTGATAGGCATCGCCCGAGTTCGGCGCGCGCTTGTCGAGCAGGATCGCCTCGATGATCTCGCCCTTGGCGAGCGACGTCCTGCCCGGCCCGGTCGGCACTGCCTCCACCGCGATGGTGCGCTTGCCGCTCGGCCCGGCAACCACGGCCTTGGCGCAGGCCGCGACCAGCGCCGGCACGCTGTCGGCGGCGGGCGAGGCGTTGCAGAGATTGCCTGTTATGGTGCAGCGTCCCTGCACCTGCTTCGAGCCGATCAGCTTGGCCGCCTCGACGACGCCCGGCCACGCCTTCTTCAGCGCCGCGTTCTCGCCCAGCACTGCGCAAGGCACCGCGGCGCCTATCCTGAAACCTTCGGCCGTTTCCGTGATCTCGCTCAAGCCGGCGATCGCCTTGATGTCGACGATCAACTCGGGCTCGACAAAGCCGCCCTTCATCCTCACCAGGAGGTCGCTGCCCCCGGCAAGGATTGCGGCCGGGCCGGCCGCGCCGGCCAGCAGGCCCACGGCATCTTCCATTGATTGCGGACGTATGTAGCGCATCGTCTCCCCTTGGCGGTCATGATCAGATCGACCGTTATAAAGACTCTCTTCATAATGGCCATCCGCTTCCTGCATTGCACCACTTAAGTCAGGCGCATTGCCCTAATTCCTACCCCTAAATTTTCTAAGCCTAGCCGCTAGAACTACTCGTTTGCGCCCGGCCGGCCAAGCCTCCACCATGCCTCCAATCAATCCGGACATTTGATCCGGCAATGTGGAGGCTGCAATGACCGCTCTTGCCCGCAGGTCCTGGGTTCCCGCCCATTGCGAGGATTTTATCCAGGCGCTGGCGAAGACCACAAGCGGGCAGGGGAGCGAGGCCGTGCTCGCGGCGATCGAAGGCGGCATCGCGCTCAACCGGCAAATCCACGAGGCCGACTGCGTCAACCTCAATCCGGCCACCAATGTGATGAACCCGAGAGCCGAAGCGGCGCTCGCTTCCGGGCTCGGCTCGCGCCCGTCGCTCGGCTATCCGGGCGACAAATACGAGATGGGGCTGGAGGGTGTCGAGCGCATCGAGGTCATCGCGGCCGAGCTCGCGGCGGAAGTCTTTGGCGCGAAATATGCCGAGATCCGCGTGCCTTCGGGCGCAATCGCCAATCTCTACGCCTTCATGGTCGCGGCGCGGCCGGGCGATAAAATCATCGCGCCGCCGCCGGCGATCGGCGGCCATGTCACGCACCATATGGCGGGCTGCGCCGGCCTCTACGGGCTGGAGATCCATCCCGCGCCCGTCGATGCAGACGGCTACACGGTCGATGTCGAGAAGCAGCGCGCGCTCGCCCGCGCGCTCAAGCCGAAGATGATCACCATCGGCAGCAGCCTCAACCTTCTGCCGCATCCTATCCGCGAGATCAGGGCGATCGCCGACGAGGTCGGCGCGCTGGTGCTTTTCGACGCCGCGCACCTTTGCGGCATGATCGCCGGCCATGCCTGGCAGCAGCCGCTGGAGGAGGGCGCCCATCTGATGACGATGAGCACCTACAAGAGTCTCGGCGGCCCGCCTTCGGGCCTGATCGTCACCAATGATGCGGCGATTGCCGAAAAGCTGGACCGCATCGCCTTTCCCGGCATGACCGCGAATTTCGACGCCGCGAAGTCCGCCGCTCTGGCCATCACCATGCTCGACTGGAAGGAGCACGGCCGCGCCTATGCCGCCGCCATGGCAGACACCGCCAAGGCGCTGGCGAGGGAACTCGCGGAACGCGGCCTGCCGGTGTTCTCGACCGCGAAAGGCCACACCACCTCGCACCAGTTCGCCATTGAGGCCGCCGAATTCGGCGGTGGGCAAGCGGCGGCGAAGCGGCTGCGGCGCGCCAACATCCTCGCCTGCGGCATCGGTCTGCCGGTCGAAGCGGTCGAAGGCGACATGAACGGCCTGCGCTTCGGCACGCCGGAGATCGTGCGCTGGGGCATGACCGAGAAGGACATGCCTGAGCTCGCCGCCCTCATCGCCAGGGCGCTGCGCGGCAACGACGCGGCGGAGGAGATCGCGAAGGATGTCAGCGAATTCCGGCGCCGGTTCACCAAGCTTCACTTCGTGAACTGAGGGCCTGAACCCGCGGGCAGGGAGCCCGCATCTCAACAAATAAGGGGCCGCGGGCGAGAAGCCCGCCTTCTTAAACAAAGGGGAAAGACCATGCGCATGATTCTGCGATTGATGACTGCTGCCCTGATGACAGCCGCCGCCTTCGGCGCCGCCAAGGCGGATATCGTGCTCGGCGTCGCCGGCCCGATGTCGGGGCCGAACGCCGCCTATGGCGAGCAATACCGCGTCGGCGTCGAGACGGCGGTGGCGCGCATCAACGCCAATGGCGGCGTGCTCGGCCAAAAACTTTCCGTCTCGGTCGGCGACGATGTCTCCGACCCTAAGCAGGGCGTGTCGGTCGCCAACAAATTCGTCGCCGACGGCGTGCACTATGTCGTCGGCCACTACAATTCCGGCGTCACCATTCCGGCCTCGGAAGTCTATGCCGAAAACGGCATCCTCTTCGTCACGCCCACGGCCACCAACCCGATGGTCACCGAGCGCGGCCTGTGGGACGCCTTCCGCGCCTGCGGTCGCGACGACCAGCAAGGCATCATCGCCGCGAAATTCGTGCTCGAGCAATTCAAGGACAAGAAAGTCGCGATCGTCGACGACAAGTCGACGGCGGGCAAGGGCCTCGCCGACGAGATGGCCAAGGCCTACAATTCCGGCGGCGGCAAGGAAGTGCTGCACGAGGAGATCAACCCCGGCGAGAAGGACTACGCAGCGCTCGTCGCCAAGATCAAGGAATCGGGCGCCGATCTTGTCTACTATGGCGGCCAGCACACCGAGGCGGGGTTGATCGTGCGCCAGATGCACGACCAGGGCGTCAGGACCATCCTGATGGGCGGCGACGGCATCTCGAACAGCGAGTTCGGCGCCATCGGCGGCGACGGCGCGGCCGGCACGCTGATGACGTCCTTTCCCGATCCCGCGACCTTTCCCGAGGCCAAGGACGCCGTCGCCGACCTGAAGGCGAAGAACGTGCCGACCGAAGCCGTCACGCTCTACGCCTATGCCGCCACCCAGGTCCTCGTCGAGGCGATCGCCAAGGCCGGGAACGACGATCCGAAAGCGGCATCCGACTTTCTCCATTCCGGCGCCGGCATTTCGACGGTGCTCGGCACCATCTCCTATGACGAGAAGGGGGATATCAAGCAGCCGGGCTTCGTCGTATTTGAGTGGCGGAAGGTCGACGGCAAGCTGACCCCGGTGGCCCTCAAATAGGAACTGCGCGCCGGCGGCTCCGGTCTCCCGCGCCTGATGGGAAGCCGCGATGGCCGTCAATCCGCCTCGACCCCGCATGCCGCCGCTCAACGCCTTGCGGGCCTTCGAGGCGGCGGCCCGGCAGGAAAGCTTCGCCAAGGCGGCGGACGAGCTAGGCGTCACGCCCGCCGCCGTCTCGCACCAGGTCAAGGCGCTGGAGGCCTGGCTCGGCTCGCCGCTCTTCGTGCGCCACGCGCAGGGCCTGCACCTCACCGAGGCTGGGCGCTCGGCGCTGCCGGCCTTTTCCACCGCCTTCGACGCTCTGGGGCTCGCCGTCCAGGAACTGCGCATCTCGGCGCCCCGGCCGCAGGTCAGCGTCGCGGCATTGCCTTCGATCGCGCAGCTGTGGCTCGCGCCGCGCCTGCCGGCGCTGCGCGCCGCGCATCCCGCGCTTCGCCCGTCCATCCATGCGCTGGAAGAGCCGCCGGATTTCCGCCGCGAGCCTTTTGATCTCGCCATCTTTCTGACCAGGCCGGTCCCCGCCGGCAGCCGCGCCTTCAAGCTTTCGGACGATTTCATCTTCCCGGTTTGCGCGCCGGCGCTGGCGCGGCAGTTGAAGACGCCGGCCGATCTTGCCGCGCAGCTTCTGCTCTGGGACACGACCTGGACCGGCGACTGGAGCCTTTGGTTCACGGCCGCCGGCGTGAAGGGCCCGTCGATCGAGGCGGGATCCGAGTTCTCGCTCTACAGCATGGCGCTGCAGGCGGCGGTCGACGGCGCCGGCGTGCTGATGGGGCACGAGGCGCTGGTGTCGCGCGCCTTGGCCGCCGGCTCGCTGGTGTCGCCGTTCCCCGAATTGCGCGTGCCGACCGGCCTCGCTCTCTCGATCCTGGCGCCGGACCGTCCACCCGCGCCCGCCGTAGCGATGAGAGACTGGCTTCTGGCGCAGGAAGGGGCGGCCCCGATTCCTGGCCCAGAAGAGGGAGCTTCAATTCGGTGATCAGCACCAGTCAAACCGGCAGCGACGATCTGATCCGCCGCGCGGTGGCCGCCTTCAATTCCGGCGATCACAGTCAGGCGATGGATCTGTGCGAGCATGGCCTGAGGCAGCACCCGGGCGATCCGGCGCTTTGCCATCTGCTGGCGGCTGTATTGTTCGCCAAGTCAGACTTGCCGGGGGCTCGGGCGCGCATCGAGGCGAGCCTCGCCGCCCGTCCGGACAATGTGCCAGCCTTGATCCTGGCATGCAGGATTGCGCGGGCCGAAGGGCGGTTCGAGGCAGCGTTGCAGTTCCTGGATCGCGCCGCAAGGCGATCGTCCCAAGCGGAAATCCTCGTCGAGCGGGCACGCACCCTCGATCAGGCAGGCGATGCCGCGGCAGCCGGCGTATCCTGGACACTTGTCCTGCAAAGGGATCCGGAATCCGTCGAGGCAATGGCACGCCTCGGACGCCTGGCGTGGCAACGCGGCGCGCCTGCCGAGGCGGAGGGCTTCCTCGAACGCGCCGTCGCCGGTGGCGGGCATCCGGCTCAATGGTTCGACCTCGGGCTGGTGCGTCAGGACATGCGCAAGTTCGACGCCGCCGCCGAGGCCTATCGACGTGTGCTGGAGATGAGCCCGGACGCTCCGGAGGCCGCGGTCAATCTCGGCGTCGTCCTGCAGGAAACCGGCGACCTCGATGGGGCGATGGCGGCCTATTCAAAAGCCTATTGTCTGAGCCCATCCACCTTCGGTGTCATCGCCATGGCGCTCACCTCGGCGCCAAGCGGCCGGCTCTGGCTCGACGAGGAAGCGCTGCGTCGCTCACTCGCCGGGGGAGCGCCCGCGCCTGGCGCGAAACCTCTTGCGGTAGACGCCTGGCGTTGACAGGACATCGGCGATCGTCTGCGCATAGGAGGCCTGCCGCTTTTCGTCGAGCACTTCGTATTCCAGCTGCGGCGCGGCCCGCGGAACCGCGAAACATTGCGCGACCGGAGTTCCTTTGCCGAGCACACCGGAGAATTCGGGGTCCTTCCAGACCGCCGGGAAATTGATGCCGCCATCGCTGAACCGGTCCGAATCCACCAGGCCCGTTACCAGCCTGAAGGGAAGATCCTCGCGATTGACCGGGTGCGTCGCAAACAGCGACCAGCCATCCTCGACCTCAATGGTCCAGAAGCTGTTGAATTTGAGCGCGGCCTGGCCAGGTTTGGCGAACGGGCTGCCGGCCAGCTGCCCCGGTGTGTGGAAGCTCAGCGGCGCCCGGGGGTGGTTCCCGGTGACGGGGTCGGGGATATTCCAGTCCCAGGAAAACCTTCCCTTGTCGACGAGGACGTCGCACGGCAGCAGGACCATGAAGCCATAGGTCATCGCGTCGACCACCGGCGGGCACTGCTTCAGGGTACGAATGTCTCGGCCGTGGATCGCCGAATAGGCGGTGGCGGGCATTGCGCGCAGCCAATCCGGCAGGGTGCCGCGCGCCAGGACCGGGCGCGGCAAATGCTCGACCAGCATCGGATCACATCGGAAAATGACACGCATCGCCGCCTCCCGGCTTTGCGATACCATGCCTGGCGTCAACGCTCCAAGTGGCGGCCAGTCAGTCTTTGTCGTCCCATCCGCGCTCGCACCAGCGTCGCGGCTGCGTGGCCGGCGGCTGTGATGTAGTCGGGATTGTGATGGATCAACATGCTGGAAAAGGCGCCGTCCATCAGAAGCACGATCTCGCGCGCCAGCATCTTCGGCTCGCGCACGCCATGGCTTGAAAGCTCGCCCGCCAGCCATTTCTCGAAGTTGCTCTTATGGCGCGAGCCTGCCTTCACTGCCGGATGTCCAGGCATCGCGGCGAGTTCGGCGGCCGTGCGCAGGAAGCCGCAGCCCTTCCATTTGACATGCCGCGCCACGCGCGCCAGGTGGGTGAAGATCGCTGTGACCTTCTTGTCCGCGCCGCCTTCCGCAGCCTCGAACCAGCCGGCCATCTGCTTGAGGTTCGGCTGGTCGCGGCTGTCGAGATAGGCCGTGATCAGCTCGTCCTTGCTCTTGAAGTGGTAGTAGAGCGTGCGCTTGGTCAGCCCCGCTTTCTCCGCCACCGCATCGACGCTGACGCGGCCGATGCCTTCGGCATAAAACAGCTTTGCCGCCGCGTCGACGAGGCGCTTTCTGGTGGGACTGGCCTTTGCGCTCATCCGCAAAGTATACCGACTAGTGAATATACAAACAAGCTGAAAGCTGATCCTTTGCGGCCGTCCCACGGAGCAATTCCAGGAAAAGTGTGTAGCGGTTTTCCGTCCGGAATTGCGCAAAAAACAAACAGTTAAAGGAATAGACGATGACCGAGCTTGTGCTTTGCGAAATCCGCGACCGTGTCGCGGTGCTGACGCTCAATCGCCCCGAAAAACTCAATGCCCTGAATTACGCTTTGATCGACCGCCTGCTCGCGATCCTCGACAACGCCGAGACCGACGATGCGGTCCGCGCCGTGATCCTCACCGGGGCAGGGGAGCGCGCCTTCTCGGCCGGCGGCGACATCCACGAATTCTCGGCGAGCGTCGCCGAAGGCGCGGATGCGGCGCTGCGCGACTTCGTCATGCGCGGCCAACATCTGACAGCGCGGCTGGAATCCTATCGCAAGCCGGTCGTCGCCGCCGTCAACGGACTTGCCTTCGGCGGCGGCTGCGAGATCACCGAGGCGGTGCCGCTGGCGATCGCCAGCGACCGGGCCCTGTTCGCCAAGCCGGAGATCAAGCTCGCCATGCCGCCGACCTTCGGCGGCACGCAGCGCCTGCCGCGGCTTGCCGGACGCAAGCGCGCGCTGGAACTGCTGTTGACGGGCGAGGCCTTTTCGCCCGCGCGGGCGCTGGAGCTCGGCCTCGTCAACCGGGTCGTGCCGCATGAAGAGCTGATGCCGGCGGCCTTCGATCTCGCAAGCCGCATCATCGGCCATTCGCAAGCGGCGGTGGCCAGCATCCTCACCGCCGTGGCACGCGGCATCAACTTGAGTATCGCCGAGGGCCTGCTGGTCGAGGCCGAGCAGTTCGCCCGCATGGCCCCGACCGCCGATCTCCGCGAGGGGCTCGGCGCCTGGATCGAGCGGCGCCAGCCCGTCTACAATGGCACATGGACGCACGTAACCCGGCCGAGCGAAGCAAGACACATATCGCTTCGGCTCGACCGGGCGGCGGGTCAGGGCGAAACCTCGAGATGACCCTTCATGTTGGGGTGGAAGCGGCAGAAATAGTCGACCGCTCCCGCTTCCTTGAGCGTGATCCTGCCCTTCGATTTCGGCAGGATCATCGCCTCCCAGCCGCCCTTCACCGTGGCGGTGTGGGCGAAGACGTCCTTGTTCACCCACTCGATCGTATCGCCGACCTTGGCCTGAACGCTCGCCGGCGAGAAGACCAGCTTGTCGATCGTCACCTCGATCGTGGCGGCGAGCGCCGGCCCGGCCGAGAACGCCAATGCCAGCGCGACCGGAAGCGAAAGCAGGCTCGCCCTCATTTCAACATGCCGGCGACATGCTCGGCATGCTGCTCGTGCCCCTGGAAGATCTTGAGCCCGGTCTCGAGCAGGCTCTTCAGCTCGGCATTGCTGGCCGAGGGGATGAGCAGAGTTTCGAGCGCGCTGTCGACCTGTTTGTGATAGGCCACCTCGTTCTCGATATAGGCCTTGTCGAAGGCCGCCCCTTTCAGCTTCTCCAGCTTGGCGCGCTCCTCCTTCGCCGCCTTGGTCAGCGCCTGGCTGGTGGCGTTGTCTTCTGGTTTCACTTTCAGCTTCTTCACCAGGTCGAGCGCTTGGCTGTTCACCGCCCCGTGGTCGCGCTCCATGTCCTTGGCGAAGTCGACGACTTCCTTGGTCTTGGACTTCTTGATCGCCAGCTTGGCCGCCTCGATGTCGAGCGTGCCGGCCGTATAGGCGATATGGGCGATCTGCGGGTCGGTGGGCTTCTCGGCCGCCTCGGCCAGCGGAGCGGCGCTTACAAGCAGGAATGCGGCGAGTGTGGCGGTCGGTCGGATAAACATGGCATCTCCTTCGCCCGGCGTGTGACGCCGGGCTCTCGTTTTCGGTTGACGCTGATTGGATGCGGAGAGGGGCGAAACGTTCCCGGCGTTTTTTGCTTCGTCATTCTGGGGCGAGGACACCTACGCCGAGTTCCGTCACACCCCCCTCTGTCCTGCCGGACATCTCCCCCGCAAGGGGGAGATTGGCAGCTTCGTCGGCGGCGCTCTTCCTTCAGCGTTGGTGATTGGCGAAAGCGGCGCTGACATCCAATCTCCCCCCTTGCGGGGGAGATGGCCGGCAGGCCAGAGGGGGGTGCTGTCCCGCGGCGTGTCGGGCGTTAAGGCCGGTGCGACCACCTCAAACGTCGAACCCCAGCCTCTTCATCACCGCCACTGTCAGCCTTTCGCAGCGCCGGCCGGCGAAAGGAAAGGCGTCGAGCAACACCGGGCCGATCTCGTGGTCCAGCGCCTTGCGCACCAGGCTGCGCGCCCGGTGCAGTCTCGTTTTGACCGTTTCCGGCCTGATGCCGAGCAGGTCGGCGGTCTCCTCTATGCTCAAGCCTTCGATGACGCGGGCGACGAACACGCTGCGATAGACATCGGGAAGGCTGTCGGTCGCCCGTTCGACGAGCCTGAGGATCTGCCGCTGCGCCATCGTCCGCTCCGGATCGTCGCCTGGATTCCAGTCGTTTGGGTTCAAAGGAAACCGGATGATCTGCGCCTCCGGGTTGTCGGGCATCGCCACGATGCGCTTTCGCTCTCGCAGCCGGCCGAGCGCCTCGTTGATGACGATGCGCGACAGCCAGGTGGCCAAGGAGGCGTCGCCGCGAAAGGCGTCGAGGCTGGCGAAGGCGCGCATATAGGCTTCCTGCACCACATCCTCGGCCTCGGCGTCGTTGCGCACCACGCCGCGCGCAATGCGGTAGAGCCGCTGGTTGTACGTTTTGATGATCAAGCGGAAGGCATCCGCTTCCCGTGCCAGCGCCCGGCGCACCAGCGCCATGTCGCCGGTCTCCGCCGCCGAAATTGCTGCGGCCTGCATTGCGGACTTTCTCATCGCGCCCCGATCTCCCGGACAGGCGTTGCATTCAGCAATTGGATGCGCCTGCCGGCAAAAGGTTCCCGAGCTTTTCGGGCGCTATGCTACAGCTTTCAGCGGCGGCCTGTCTGCAGTCTGCACGCGCGCCGCGGCGGCCAGCAGGTCGGTCTGGGTGATGAGGCCGAGAATATGCCGCCCCGCGTCGACGATCACGACGGCGTGGCTGCGTCCGTCGGTCAGCACCGGCAGCAGGCTCATCGCCGGCGTGTCGGGGGAGGCGGTGCCGGCCTTCGACATCACGCCCTTCACCGCGTCGGTCGCTCCCGTCAGCTCGCGCAGGCCGACAGCGCCGACCAGCCTTGCCTCGGCGTCGACCACCGGCAAGGTACGGATGTTGTGGTCGAGAAGCTGCTTTCGCGCCTCGTCGGCGCTGGCATTCTCCGGCGCCGAGATCACGTCGTGGGACATGATGTCCCGGCAGAGCAGCGTGCGCTGCGAGCGCACCATCGCCTGCAGCTCGACCTGACGCAGCAGCCTTTCGATGTCGTCGCGGTCGATGTCGAAAGTCTCGTCGAGCGCTGCAAGGGCCGCATCGACATCTTCGGGCCGGAAGCCGACGCGCGTCGTGGGCGGCCGGTCGGCCGTGCCGTGGTTGTTGGCCACGGGCACATGCACATGCGGGTAGTTGCGCCGCGACAGCTTGTGGAACAGGAAGCCGAGCGTCACCAGTATGATCGAGTTCAGCGCCACCGGCACGAAGGGGAACAGGAAGCCGGCAGCGGCCACGGCCGGCCCGCCGAGCACGCCTGTAAGCGCGGCAGCACCTCCCGGCGGATGCAGCGAGCGTGTGAACGACATGGCGGCAATGGCCAGCGCCACCGCGAGGCCCGACGCGATCACCGGGTTGTGCACGAAATGCGCCACGGTCACGCCGACCAGCGCCGAAATGGTATTGCCGCCGATGATCGACCAGGGCTGCGCCAGCGGGCTCGACGGCACGGCAAAGAGCAGCACCGCGGACGCGCCCATCGGCGCCACCAGCATCGCCACATGCGGTCCGCTACCCATGGCGAGCCCGCTGATCACGCCGGTCAGCGCGATGCCGATGGTCGCGCCGATGCAGGCAAGCAGTCGTTCGCGGAGCGTCGCGCCGGCAAGGATCGGAACGAAGAGGCGGAACGCCATGGCAGGCCCTTGGGATCAAATGGCTGGAATTTGCGCTGCTCGCAATGCCGCCGAAGCCACGGATTTGGAAGCTAAACCAATCCGCATATTCGCGGCCGGGAAGAATATTATTGCGCGAGGCGACGCGTGTGCCACACCGCCAGCGGCCTCGGCTTTCTCAATCGCGCCAAGGCGTTAGGAATGTTTGCGGAATCGGCTTGGCAGGCGGATCAGCCCGCTTCGGCCGCCGCGGCAAGCCCGCGCGAAATGTCGGCTTTGAGGTCATCGACGTCCTCGAGCCCGATCTGCAGACGGATGAGCGGGCCGGCATAGGAGCCCTTGGCGACGGTGCGGTCGCCGAGGAAGACCGGCACGGCGAGGCTCTCATAGCCGCCCCAGGAATAGCCGAGGCCGAAGATGGTCAGCGCATCGAGGAAGGCGTGCTGCTGTTTTTGCCCGCCGCCCTTGAGTACGATCGAGAAAATGCCGCTCGAGCCGCAGAAGTCGCGCTTCCACAGCGCGTGGTCCGGGTGGCTTTCCAGCGCCGGATGCAGCACTTGCGCCACGCCCGGCTGCTCCTCCAGCCAGCGCGCGATGTCGAGCGCGCTCTTCCGGTGATGTTCGAGCCTGACCCCCATCGTGCGCAGGCCGCGCAGCACCTGGTAGACGTCGTCCGGTCCGGAACAGCATCCCAGCGTGCAGAAGCCATCATAAAGCTGCTTCCAGCAGGCCTCGTTGGCCGACACCGTGCCGAGCAGCACGTCCGAGTGGCCGGCCGGGTATTTGGTTGCTGCATGGATCGAGATGTCGACGCCATGGTCGAGCGGCTTGAAATAGAGCGGCGTCGCCCAGGTGTTGTCCATCATGACGATGGCGCCTGCCGCATGCGCCGCCTTTACGATCGCCGGGATGTCCTGGATCTCATAGGTGTTCGATCCCGGCGATTCGCCGAACACCACCTTGGTGTTGGGCTTGATCAACTGGGCAATGCCGGCGCCGATGCGCGGATCGTAATATTCGATCTCGACGCCGAGGCGCTTCAGCATGGTGTCGGCGAAATTCCGCGTCGGGTGATAGATCGAATCGACGATCAGCAGATGGTCGCCGGCCGAAACGAAAGTGAGCAGGGGGATTGTCACCGCCGCGAGGCCGGATGGCACCGCGATCGTGCCGGCCGATCCCTCCAGCGCGTCGACGGCGAGCGTGAGCGCATCCATAGTCGGCGTGCCGCGCGTGCCATAGGTGTATTTCTGGTTGCGCGAGGCCATCGCGGCGGCGTCTGGATAAAGCACGGTCGAGGCATGCACGACCGGCGGATTGACGAAGCCGAAATAGTCGCGCGGGTTGTTGCCGGAATGGGCAAGCCGCGTGTTGATGCCGATCTTGCTGCCGTCTGTCGCCATAGTTCGTTGCCTGTCGCAGTGTGTCAGAAGCCCAGCCATAGAGCGGCGGAACTGGCCGCGCAACCACCCCGAGCCCGCCAAGCGACGATGTTTGGATGGGCCAAACAAAAGATCGTCGGCTCATCGTCTGCGCCCGCTGCGCGCTTCCGGCCGGGCATCTGCTGAAGGGGCAAGCGCGCCGTCCGCCGCCATGAATCATGCCAGTCCTTCCACCGCCTGCGACAGTAGTAACGGGCAGGAATTCTCGTAACGTTCAAAATTTCCCGGGGGCCTGATTTGCCGGTTCCGGATGCAACTCTTGACCAATTCGCGGGCGCTTTTGGCTGCAATTCGGGCATTTGCGGCAATCGGTTTTCAAACCCGTCGCAATTCGGTCATTTCCCTTGACCTCACAGGAATAATCGCCTTCGATGCGTTTCGTGAATGGGAGGCAGTGCATCGGCAATGATGCGGGTCCGGAGTGGGCCGAAGTGGGAGCTGCATTCACGTATGAAAAAAAGATCAGGGCTGCCTGGGAAGCATGGGCGCCTGTAGCAGAAAAGGGTCTGTGGGTCATGAAACACATTGCATTCGGCATTCTTGGCGCCGCCGCGCTCGGGTTTACGGCATCGGCAGCTTCGGCCGGCACGCTGGATACCGTGAAGCAGAAGGGCTTCATCCAGTGTGGCGTCTCAACCGGCCTCGCCGGCTTCTCGGCGCCGGACGACAAGGGGGAATGGCAGGGCATCGATGCCGACTTCTGCCGCGCCGTCGCGGCCGCCGTCTTCGGCGACGGCACCAAGGTCAAGTTCACCCCGCTCAGCGCCAAGGAACGCTTCACCGCGCTGCAGTCTGGCGAGGTCGACATCCTGTCGCGCAACACCACCTGGACGATCAACCGCGACACCGCGCTTGGCCTGAACTTCGTCGGCACCACCTACTATGACGGCCAGGGCTTTATGATCAACGCCAAGAAGCTGCCGGGCGTGAATTCGGCGCTGCAGCTTTCGGGTGCAGCCGTCTGCGTGCAGACCGGCACCACGACCGAGCTCAACCTTGCCGACTATTTCAAGTCGAACAAGATGGAGTACAATCCCGTCGTGTTCGAGAAGCTGGAAGAGGTCAACGCCGCCTATGACGCCGGCCGCTGCGACGTTTACACCACCGACCAGTCGGGCCTCTACGGCATCCGCCTGACGCTGGGCTCGCCGGCCGACCATGTCGTGCTGCCCGAGATCATCTCCAAGGAGCCGCTCGGACCGGCCGTGCGCCAGGGCGACGACCAGTGGTACCACATCGTCAAGTGGACCTATTTCGCGCTGCTCGACGCCGAGGAGCTCGGCATCACCAAGGCCAATGTCGATGAGATGAAGAACTCGGACAACCCCGAGATCAAGCGCGTGCTCGGCATGGAAGCCGACACCAAGATCGGCACCGATCTCGGCGTCTCCAACGACTGGGTCGTCAACATCGTCAAGGCCGTGGGCAACTACGGCGAAATGTTCGAGCGCAATGTCGGCTCCGGCAGCCCGCTCAAGATCGCGCGCGGCATCAACGCGCTGTGGACCAAGGGCGGCCTGCAATACGCTCCGCCGATCCGCTGATCGAAATGTGATCCGGGGGGCAGGTAGTCTGCCTCCCGGTTTCTCTTTTCAGGGGATGGTCGCATGGCTTCGCAGGAAATCCTTCGCGGGGAGCCGAGTCGCGGCTCCTTCATCAATGACCCGAAAATACGCAGTCTCTTCTTTCAGACGCTGGTCGTCGTCCTTCTGTTCGGCTCGATCTGGTGGATCGTCAACAACGTCATCGACAATCTGCAGCGCCTGCATATCGCTTCCGGCTTCCAGTTCCTGAGGGGCAGGGCGGGTTTCGACATCTCGGACACGCCGATCGCCTACACATCCGATTCGACCTACGGCCGCGCCCTGGTGGTCGGTCTGCTCAACACGTTGATCGTCGCCGTGGCCGGCATCATCACCGCGACCATCATCGGCTTCATCGTCGGCATCGGCCGCCTGTCGCAGAACTGGCTGATCCGCAAGATCTGCACCGTCTATGTCGAGATCTTCCGCAACATCCCGCCGCTGCTGGTCATCTTCTTCTGGTATTCCGGCGTGCTGGCCGTGCTGCCGGCGCCGCGTGAGAGCATCCATCTGCCCTTCGGCTCTTTCCTCAACCAGCGCGGCTTCTATTTCCCGCGCGCCCTCTGGGGCGAGGGCTCCTGGCTGATGATCGTCGCCTTCGTCGTGGCGCTCGCCATGGCCTGGTTCGTCGCCCACAGGGCGCGCCAGCGGCAGATGGCGACCGGCCAGCGGTTTCCGGTGTTCTGGACGTCGGTCGCGCTGATCGTCGGCCTGCCGGTGCTCGCCTTCCTGCTCAGCGGAATGCCGCTTACCTTCGATTTCCCGAAGCAGTCGACCTTCAACCTGACCGGCGGCTTCCAGGTCAAACCGGAATTCCTGTCGCTCTACATGGCGCTCTCCTGCTACACCGCCGCCTTCATCGCCGAGATCGTGCGCGCTGGCATCAGAGGTGTCAGCAAGGGCCAGACAGAAGCAGCTGGCGCCCTTGGTTTGCGCTCCGGGCCAATCCTGCGACTGGTCGTGGTGCCGCAGGCGCTGCGCATCGTCATCCCGCCGCTGACCAGCCAGTATCTCAACCTGACCAAGAACTCGTCTCTGGCGATCGCAATCGGTTATCCGGACCTCACAGCCACGGCCGGCACGGTGCTCAACCAGACAGGGCAGGCCGTCGAGGGCGTGCTGATCATGATGATTGCCTATCTGGTGCTGAGCCTCGTGACCTCGGCGGTCATGAACGTCGTCAACGCCAGAATGGCGCTGGTGGAGAGGTAGGGCCATGCAGGAACACGACATGTCCTGGGTGCGCACCGAGATGGCGCTGGCCGAGCCGGCGCCGCTCGGCGAGCGCGGCGCCATCGCCTGGGTGCGCAAGAATCTCGTCGGCTCGGTCGGCGACACCATCCTCACCATCATCGGCATCGCCATCGTCGCCTGGGTTCTGCCGCAGGTCATCAACTGGGCTTTCATCAACGCCCAGTGGATCGGGCCGAACCGCACCGTCTGCGCGACCGTCTCGCAAGGCGGCGTCCAGCCGGATGGCTGGAGCGGTGCCTGCTGGGCCTTCGTCAACGCCAAGCTCGGGCAGTTCATCTTCGGCATCTATCCGATCGAGGAGCGTTGGCGGCCGACCCTCGTCGCGGTGCTGCTGGTGGTGCTTTTGGTGCCCATGCTGATCCCGCGCGTGCCGCGCAAAGGGCTGAACGCCATCCTGCTCTTCCTGGTGCTGCCGGTCGTCTCCTTCTTTCTCCTGTCCGGCGGCGTGTTCGGGCTGCCTCTTGTCGAGACCTCGCGCTGGGGCGGCCTCCTGGTCACGCTCAGCCTTTCCTTCGTCGGCATTGTCGTGTCGCTGCCGCTCGGCACCGTGCTGGCGCTCGGCCGCCGATCGAAAATGCCCATCGTCAGGCTCTTGTGCGTCATCTTCATCGAGTTCGTGCGCGGCATTCCGCTGATCACGGTGCTGTTCTTCGCCAGCGTCATGCTGCCGCTGTTCCTCCCCGCGGGCGTCACCTTCGACAAGTTCCTGCGGGCGCTGATCGGCGTATCGCTGTTTGCCGCCGCCTATATGGCGGAAGTGGTGCGCGGCGGCCTGCAGGCGATCCCGAAAGGCCAGTATGAGGGCGCCGATTCGCTCGGTCTCGGCTATTGGCAGAAGATGGGCCTGATCGTGCTGCCGCAGGCGCTGAAGCTGGTCATCCCCGCCATCGTCAACACCTTCATCGGCATGTTCAAGGACACCAGCCTGGTGCTCATCATCTCGATCTTCGACCTGCTGGGCGTGGTCAAGCAGAACCTGTCCGACGCCAACTGGGCGACGTCGCAGACCGCCAAATCCGGTCTTGTCTTCGCCGCCTTCGTATTCTGGCTGTTCTGCTTCGGCATGTCGCGCTATTCAATGTACACCGAACGCCGGCTCGACACCGGTTACAAACGCTGATGCATGTCGCCCAAAAGTGTGTAGCGGTTTTGGGATAACGACATGCATCAAATGCAACGATAAAGGGGAATCGGCCATGGCCACCGAAAACGCCGTCAGCGCGGAAGACATCAAGGTTGATGCCAAGAAGATGCACATCTCGACCACCGATGTCGCCATCGACATCATCGGCATGCACAAATGGTATGGCGAGTTCCATGTGCTCAAGGACATCAACCTCAAGGTGATGCGCGGCGAGCGCATCGTCATCTGCGGTCCGTCCGGCTCCGGCAAGTCGACGATGATCCGCTGCATCAACCGGCTGGAAGAGCACCAGAAGGGCAAGATCATCGTCGACGGCAAGGAACTCACCAACGATCTTAAGAAGATCGACGAGGTGCGCCGCGAGGTCGGCATGGTGTTCCAGCACTTCAACCTCTTCCCGCACCTCACCATCCTGGAGAACTGCACGCTGGCGCCGATCTGGGTGCGCAAGACGCCGAAGAAGCAGGCCGAGGAAATCGCCATGCATTTCCTGAAGCGCGTCAAGATCCCCGAGCAGGCCAACAAATATCCGGGCCAGCTCTCCGGCGGCCAGCAGCAGCGCGTGGCGATCGCCCGCTCGCTCTGCATGAACCCGCGCATCATGCTGTTCGACGAGCCGACCTCGGCGCTCGACCCGGAAATGATCAAGGAAGTGCTGGAAACCATGGTGGGCCTGGCCGAGGAGGGCATGACCATGCTCTGCGTCACCCACGAGATGGGTTTTGCCCGCAAGGTCGCCAACCGGGTGATCTTCATGGATCAGGGCCAGATCGTCGAGCAGAACACGCCGGCCGAGTTCTTCGACCATCCGCGCCATGAGCGCACGAAACTGTTCCTGTCGCAGATCCTGCACTGAGCGATCCGGCAGCGATTTCGGAAAAGCCCGGCCGCTAGGGTCGGGCCTTTTTGTGTCGGTAGAATTGGCAGCGCCTCATTCCTTCGCGCCCCCCTCTGGCCTGCCGGCCATCTCCCCCACGAGGGGGAGATTGGCAGTTGCGTCGCCTCGCTTCGCCTTGCAGCGCTGGTGATTGGCGAAAGCCGGCGTGACGTCTGATCTCCCCCCTTGTGGGGGAGATGGCCGGCAGGCCAGAGGGGGGCGCTGTCCCGCCAGCATATCTAGTTTCTGGTTGGCTTTTAAAAGCTTCTCAGCGCCTCACCACCTTCCACGGCTCCCAACCGTAAAGCCAGTCCAGATCCGCCGCGAGCTTATCCGCCGGCCGGGTCGCGAGCACCAGGTTGCGGGCGATCGCGACCGGTCCCCAGGCGTGCCAGGCAAGGCGGTTGAGCGCGCCGCGCCTGAGCACCTTCTCGATGCGCGGCCGTCTAAGATTCTCCCAGATGGCGAGGCTCTGCCATGGATCAGCCGGGAAATCTCCAACCAGGTCGGCGAGCATCGCTGCATCTTCGATCGCCATCGCCGCGCCCTGCGCCGCGAATGGCGTCATGGCATGCGCCGCGTCGCCGATCAGCGCGACACCTTCCGGCATCGTCCAACGCCTTTGCTCGACGGTGTGGATCGGAAACGCCGTCCATGGCCCGGCGAGCGCGGCAAGTCTTGCCAGCGCCGCCGACGTGCCGCGCATGGCGTTGGCAAGAATGGCAGGGTCGGCGTGGCCCGACCAGCCTTCCGCGATGCGCTCGCCCCTGGTGAAGGCCGCCAGGTTGAAGGCGCTGCCCTTGCTCACTGGATAGGCGACCATGTGGAAGCCCGGATGCAGAAAGGTGGTGACGCAGTCGGTCGCGCCGATCGCCGCGAAGGCCTGGCCGGCGGCGCTGTCTGCCGCCACCGTGGCGCGCCAGGCGAGCTCGCCGGAAAAGCGGCTTTTCCTGAAGGCGGGCTCCTTGCCGGCAAGTCGCGATCGAACCGACGACCAGACGCCGTCGGCGCCCACCAAAAGGCCGCCGGCCGCCTCCATGCTGCCGCCATCCCTTTGCGCCCTGACGACGATATTTTGCGGCGCGACGGCGATGTCCGTCACCCGCGCTCCGGTGATGAGTCGGATCTCGGGCCGCTCCGCAACTTTGGCCGTCAGCGCCGCCTGCAAATCGGCGCGGTGCGCCACGAGATAGGGCGCCCCCCATCGCTCTTCGCCCGCCTGGCCCAGCGGCACCCGCGCCAGCTCGCGCAAGCTGGCGGCGTCCTTCAGCACCACTGCTTCGGGCCTGATCGCGCTTAGCCGCAAGCTGTCGAGCACGCCGAGTTGGCGCAGGACGCGGGTCGCGTTGGGGGAAAGCTGGATGCCGGCGCCTGCCGCTTCGAGCTGGCCGGCCTGCTCCAGCATCGTGACGGCATAACCGCGCCCGGCAAAGGCAAGCGCTGCCGTCAACCCGGCGATGCCGGCCCCGGCGATGACGGCCTGCCGGGACCGTGCGTCAGTCATGATCTAGCAGTCATCCACGACCGGGAAGAATCAGGCGGCCTGGTCGATATAGAGGCAGCCAGCAGGTTCCGTTTCTGTCGCCTTCAGCTTCGGCGAATAGCGATAGAGGGTCGAGCAATAGGGGCAGACCTTCTCATTGTCGTCACCCATGTCGAGGAAGACATGCGGATGGTCGAAAGGCGGGTTGGCGCCGGTGCACATGAATTCCTTGACGCCGATGTCGATTGCCGGATGGCCCGCATCGTTCTGGAAATGGGGAATGGAACCGCCTGCCATCGTCGTCTCCTTCAGTTCGGCCCGTTTGCATCTGGATCATAACCGGTCAGTTTGCAAGATCGATGAAATGAAACTGTCGCAAAAGACTGGCAGAGGATAAGTTGAGCCGGTTAAGCGCATGACCCTGGGGATCGGAGCGATTCCGTGACCGATCATGCGTCACAGAAGCGTGTTAGAGCGTCGATCACGCGTCCGGCGGTGTATGGCGCTAAAAAGGGCGATTGCGGGCAAGAGCAGGAAACATGACCGAACTGAAGCCGGTGCAGAGCGAGTTCATCAGCGTCGAGGCGGCGAGCCCCGACGGCGGCAATCCCGACCGTTTCGTCAACCGCGAGTTCTCCTGGCTGCAGTTCAACCGCCGTGTGCTTGAGGAATCGCTGAACGGGCACCATCCGCTGCTCGA
This sequence comes from Mesorhizobium sp. LEGMi-168a, assembly GCF_058312955.1. Classification (NCBI taxonomy): domain Bacteria; kingdom Pseudomonadati; phylum Pseudomonadota; class Alphaproteobacteria; order Hyphomicrobiales; family Phyllobacteriaceae; genus Mesorhizobium; species Mesorhizobium sp. LEGMi-168a. The sequence continues at coordinate 24,067 of NZ_JBZEGV010000021.1, read as the reverse complement.
GCGCGTCCGCTTCCTGTCGATCTCGGCCGCCAATCTCGACGAGTTCTTCATGGTCCGCGTCGCCGGCCTTGCCGGCCAGGTGCGCGAGGGTATCGCGCTGAAGAGCCCGGACGGCCGCACGCCCGAGCAGCAGCTCGAGCAATTGCTGCGCGAGGTCGAGCGCCTGCAGGAAGACCAGCAGAAGAGCCTGTCGACCCTGATGGAGCTGCTCAACAAGGAAGGCATCGAGAGCATTACCCGCGACGCGCTGACGAAGGATGAGAGGGCTTGGCTGGAAGAGCATTTCCAGGACCAGGTGTTTCCGGTGCTGACGCCACTCTCGATCGACCCGGCGCACCCGTTTCCGTTCATCCCCAATCTCGGCTTCTCGATGGCGCTGCAACTGCGCCATCGCAAGAATGGCGAGGAGATGAGCGCGCTGCTGCGCCTGCCGGTGGCGCTGCGGCGGTTCATCCGTCTGCCCGACCGCAAGCACCATGTGCGCTTCATCCCGCTGGAGGAGGCGGTCGGCCTCTATATCGGCAAGCTTTTCCCTGGCTATGAGGTCAAGGGTTCGGGCACGTTCCGCATCATCCGCGACAGCGATATCGAGGTCGAGGAAGAGTCGGAAGATCTCGTGCGACTGTTCGAGACGGCGCTGAAGCGCCGCCGCCGCGGGTCGGTGATCCGTATCGAATTCGACACACTGATGCCGGCCGAGTTGCGCGACTTCGTCGCCGGCGAACTCGGCGTCACGTCAAGCCGCATCAGCGTCTTGACCGGCCCGCTGGCGCTCAACCAGATCTCCGAGATCGTCGCCATCCCGCGCGACGACCTCAAATTCACGCCCTACAATCCGCGTTTCCCCGAGCGCATCCGCGAGCATGGCGGCGACTGCCTGGCCGCCATCCGCGAGAAGGACATCATCGTCCACCACCCCTATGAATCCTTCGACGTGGTGGTGCAGTTCCTGCGCCAGGCGGCGGCCGATCCGGAAGTCGTCGCCATCAAGCAGACGCTCTACCGCACCTCGAACGACAGCCCGATCGTGCGTGCATTGATCGACGCGGCCGAAGCCGGCAAGTCGGTCACCGCACTTGTCGAGCTCAAGGCGCGCTTCGACGAAGAGGCCAACATCCGCTGGGCGCGCGACCTCGAGCGCGCCGGCGTCCAGGTCGTGTTCGGCTTCCTGGAATTGAAGACGCACGCCAAGATGTCGCTCATCGTGCGCCGCGAGGATGGCAGGCTGCGCAACTACGTCCATCTCGGCACCGGCAACTACCATCCCGTCACCGCGCGCATCTACACCGACCTGTCCTTCTTCACCACCGACCCGACGATCGCCCGCGACGTCGCGCAGATCTTCAACTTCATCACCGGCTATGCCGAGCCTGCCGAGGAAATGCGCCTTGCCGTGTCGCCCTTCACGCTGCGCAACCGCATCCTGAGACACATCTCCGATGAGATCGCCCATGCGCGCGAGGGCCGGCCGGCCCGCATCTGGATGAAGATGAACGCGCTGGTCGACCCGATCGTCATCGACGCGCTCTATGACGCCAGCCGCGCCGGCGTCGAGGTCGACCTCGTCGTGCGCGGCATCTGCTGCCTGAGACCCCAGGTGCCTGGCCTTTCCGAGAATATCAGGGTGAAGTCGATCGTCGGCCGCTTCCTCGAGCACAGCCGCATCTTCTGCTTCGGCAACGGCCACGGCCTGCCGTCCGACGAGGCGATCGTCTACATCTCCTCGGCCGACATGATGCCGCGCAATCTCGACCGCCGCGTCGAGACCCTGGTGCCGATCACCAATCCAACTGTGCATGAACAGGTGCTTGGCCAGATCATGCTGGGCAACGTCATGGACAACCAGCAAAGTTTCGACGTATTGGCTGATGGCACCTCCCGGCGGGTCGTGCTGGAGGAGGGCGAGGAACCGTTCAACGCGCAGGAATATTTCATGACCAATCCGAGCCTTTCCGGACGGGGTGACGCGCTGAAATCGCATGCGCCCAGGCGTATCGCCCAGTTCAAGCGCCGCAAGAAGAACGGCGCCGCGTGATTTCAATTTCCCAGGGCCGGCTCCAGGACCGGCGGCCGCTGTCGATCATTGACATCGGATCGAACTCGATCCGTCTCGTCGTCTATGAAGGGCTGGCGCGCTCGCCGACGCTTTTGTTCAACGAAAAGATGCTGGCCGGCCTCGGCCGCGGCATCGTTTCGACGGGCAAGCTCGATCCCGAGGCGGTGACGCGCTCGATGGAGGAGTTCCGCCGTTTCCGCGCGCTTTCGGACCAGGCCGGCGCCGAGCACATGTATGTGCTGGCGACCGCGGCGGCGCGCGAGGCGGTCAATGGCCCGGATTTCATCCACCGCGCCGAGGATGTGCTGAAGACCGAGATCCGCGTGCTCTCCGGCCGGCAGGAGGCGCATTATTCCGCGCTCGGCGTCATCTCCGGCTTCTATCCGGCCAACGGCATCGCCGGTGACCTTGGCGGCGGCAGCCTGGAGCTCGTCGACATCAATGGCGAGTCGATCGGCGACGGCATCACGCTGCCGCTCGGCGGCCTGCGCCTGCAGGATATGGCGAAGAACTCGCTGGTCCAGGCACAGAAGATCGCCCGCCAGGAATTGGCGCGGGCGAAGCTTTTGAAGGGCGGGCAGGGCAGGGTCTTCTACGCTGTCGGCGGCACCTGGCGAAACCTTGCCCGGCTGCACATGGAGATGAACAACTACCCACTCGGCGTCATGCATCATTACGAGATCGGCGCCGACAGCGCCCAGAGTTTCCTCAGGCAGGTGGCCAAGGGCGAGGTCGAGAAGGTCCGGGGCATCGAGGGCGTCTCCAAGAACCGCCGTTCGCTGCTGCCCTACGGCGCCGTCGTGCTGCAGGAGATCATGGCGGCCATGCAGCCCTCGAAGATCGTCGTCTCGGCGCAGGGCGTGCGCGAAGGCTTCCTCTATTCGCTGCTCGACGCGGCCGAGCAGAAAGCCGATCCGCTGATCTCGGCCGCCGAAGAGCTGGCGCTTTTGCGCTCGCGCTCGGTCCACCACGCGCACGACCTCGTCGAATGGACCGGCAAGGCCTTCCAGGCCTTCGGCATCGACGAGACGGCGGACGAAGCACGCTACCGCCACGCTGCCTGCCTGCTCGCCGATATCGGCTGGCGCGCGCACCCCGAATATCGCGGCAGGCAGTCGCTCAACATCATCGCGCATGCCTCCTTCATCGGCGTCGACCATCCCGGTCGCGCCTATCTGGCCTTGGCCAGCGCCTACCGGCATGACGGTATCTTCAACGATGGCATCGCGCCTGAGATCAAGACGCTGGCGCCGCCGCGCGTGCTCGAGCGTGCGCGTGCGCTCGCGGCGATGATGCGGGTCGTCTATCTGCTGACGGCGGCGATGCCGGGCGTGATGCCGCGGCTCAAATGGGAAAGCCGCGGCAATGGCGCGCTGGCGCTGGTGCTGCCGGCGTCGCTCGCCGACCTCTATGGCGAACGCCCCGCCGGGCGGCTGGCGCAATTGGCGCGCATCACCAACCGCCGCCTGGTGCTGGCGGTCGAGGGCGGGCCGAGTGTGTCGGTAAAATAGGGCGTCTCTGTCAAATAAGGTTCGGTGAAACAGGTGGCTCAGGTCACCTCGGCGCCGATGCCGATGCTCCGCCCGTCCGCCGACCATGTGCCTGCGCCGGCCATGGCAAGCGCCAGGAAGCCGCCGGCAATGGCGATGTCCTTCATCAGCATCTGCTGGTGCATGAAGGCTAAAGTCGCATCGTCAGCGCCCTGGCCGTAATGGCCGATGAAGCCGGCGGCGATCGAGAAGGCGGCAAGCAGCAGCGCTGCGATCCGTGTCTGGAAGCCGACGAGGATCAGCAATCCGGCGATCAGCTCGAACAGGCCGGTGCCCCAGGCTGCAAGAGTCGGCAGCGGCAGGCCGAGGCCGGCGAAATAGCTGGTCGTGCCGGCGATGTTGGTGAGCGCCTGGAACCCGGAGGGCACGAACAACGCGGCGAGCAGCAGCCGCGAGACGAGAAGCAATGCGTTGCGGGGCATTGGTCACCTCCCTTGCCGGCATCATGCCGGCTGCCGGCGCAGTCTACGCCTACAACCGGAAAACGAAAAAGCGGCGCGGAAAATTCCGCGCCGCTTCGGTTCGGTTGGGAGGAACGTTTCAGTCTGGGCGGAAAAGATCAGCCGCGCTTGGCGTCGATCGAATAGACGCCGGCGCCCGAGGAAGCGAGCAGGATGAAGCCGCCGGTGATGGCGAGGTTCTTGAGGAACTGGATCATCTGCATCTGGTCGGCCCAGCCGGTGTGAGCGACCAGCCCGGTGGCGATCGTGAAGATCGCGAGCACCCAGGCGGCGATCCGCGTCTGGAAGCCGACGAGAATGGCAAGGCCGCCGAGCAGCTCGATCAGGCCGACGACAACGGCCGTTACGGTCGGCAGCGGCAGGCCGAGCGCGCCGAAGTATCCAGCGGTGCCGGAAATGGCGGTGAGCTTGCCGAAACCGGAAAGCAGGAAGATGACGGAAAGCAGGATGCGGCCGAGCAGGATAGTAGTGGAGCTGTTGGACGCAGTGCCGGCGGCAGCGGCGGAAGTGTTGATGGACATGGCGAGTCTCCGAATGGGGTTTGAATGCCCAGTCAGATAGAGGACGAAGACTGTTCACCAAAGCCGCTTATGCGACGACACATTGTTCACAGATTATATGTTTCCGTGATCGGGCGGCCGGCGCGAATTCGTTTCGCCTGACTTGGCTGCGGGAGCAAATTCTCCCACTGCCAAAATGCCACCCAACACTTCATCCCGGATGCGTCATGTCCTCCGGCCGCACCAGCCGGTCGTAATCGGCCTCGCTGACCAGACCGGTGGCCAAGGCTTCCTCGCGCAGCGTGGTGCCGTTCTTGTGCGCGGTCTTGGCGATCTTGGCGGCATTGTCATAGCCGATGGTGGGGGCCAGCGCCGTCACCAGCATCAGCGAACGCTCGAGCGCCGCCTTGATGTTGTCTTCCCGCGCCTCGATGCCGACCACGCAATTGTCGGTGAAGGAGACCGAGGCGTCGGCGAGCAATTGCACCGACTGCAGGAAGTTGTAGGCCATCAGCGGGTTGTAGACATTGAGCTCGAAATGGCCCTGGCTGCCGGCGAAGGTGAGCGCGGCATTGTTGCCGAACACCTGCACGCAGACCTGCGTCAGCGCCTCGCACTGGGTCGGGTTGACCTTGCCGGGCATGATCGACGAGCCCGGCTCGTTTTCCGGCAGCGACAGCTCGCCGAGGCCGGAGCGCGGGCCGGAGCCGAGGAAGCGGATATCGTTGGCGATCTTGAACAGCGCGGCGGCCGCCGCGTTGATCGCGCCATGCGAGAAGACCATGGAGTCATGCGCGGCCAGCGCTTCGAACTTGTTCGGCGCGGTGACGAAAGAAATGCCGGTGATGGAAGCGATGCGGTCCGCCACCTTCTCGGCAAAGCCGACCGGCGCATTGAGGCCAGTACCGACAGCGGTGCCGCCTTGCGCCAGTTCTTGCAGGCCGGGCAGCGTCTGCTCGATGCGCTTGATCGACGAGGCGACCTGTGCGGCATAGCCGGAAAATTCCTGGCCGAGGGTCAGCGGCGTGGCGTCCTGCGTATGGGTGCGGCCGATCTTGATGATGTGGTTGAAGGCGCGGGCTTTGGCGCCGAGCGCCTTATGCAGATGATGCAGCGCCGGAATGAGGTCGTGCACGATGCGCTCGGCGCAGGCGATGTGCATGGCCGTCGGATAGGTGTCGTTCGACGACTGGCTCATATTGACGTGGTCGTTCGGGTGCACCGGCGTCTTCGAGCCCATGACGCCACCAAGCATCTCGATCGCCCGGTTGGAGATCACCTCGTTGGCGTTCATGTTGGACTGCGTGCCGGAGCCCGTCTGCCAGACCACCAGCGGGAAATGGTCGTTGAGCCTGCCGTCGATGACTTCCTGCGCGGCTTCCACGATCGCCTTGCCGACGGCCGGATCCAGCCGCTTCATCTCCATGTTCACTTCGGCCGCCGCGCGCTTGATGACGCCGAGTGCCCGCACGATCGAGGCCGGCTGCTTTTCCCAACCGATCTTGAAATTGCCCAGCGAACGCTGCGCCTGCGCGCCCCAATAGCGGTCGGCCGCAACCTCTATGGGACCGAACGTATCGGTTTCGGTTCTGGTCTTTTGAGCGCTCACGGGAAATCTCCGGTCTGTCAGTTTGGGCAACGGCGTATCGCGTTGCACAAACGGCAGCAAGCGGAGATTGCGAGGGAGAGGGATGCAAATCGGTTTGAAATGGCGCCTCTTCCTTCTCCCCTTGTGGCGGGGCGGTGGTGACGGCCAATCTCCCCCCTTGTGGGGGAGATGCCCGGCAGGGCAGAGGGGGGCGCGAAGGAACGCAACCTTTCAGTAGAGCCTGTTCACAACCAAGGCCATAAGTACGCAGTAGAAATACGGATAAGCCGGCGGGACAGCGCCCCCCTCTGTCCTGCCGGACATCTCCCCCACAAGTGGGGAGATTAGCTACCCATCGGCGGCCCCAGAATATCGATCCCATTCTCCGCGCACATCCTCGTCAGCGCCGCGATCATCTCGGGCGTCGGCTCCGCCGGCGGCGGCAGGTCCAGCCGCTCTGCCGGCCGGCTTGCCTGGCGAACCATCGTCTCGAAATCCGAGCCGCGCGTGACGGTAAGCGTATGCGCGCCTTCCGGGGATTCGACCTTGAACGTGTGCGGCAGGCCTTTCGGCGCAATGACGGTCTCGCCGGAGCCGACGATCCGCTCATGGCCGTTGATCTGGAACCGCATCCGTCCCTCGATGACGTGAAAAATCTCATCCTCGTTCCGGTGCACATGCAGCGGCGGAGAATCGCCATAAGGCAGGCGGTGCTCGATGACGCAGATGCCGTCCTCGCCGTCGGCCGAGGAGACCTGGATGGCGACGAGCGTGTTGTTGAACCAAAGGAGTTCCTTGCCTGCGATGGCGCTGTTGATCATTGTCATGGCTGCTCTTTCCTTTGTCGGGCCGGCGAAGCGGCGTCGACGCGACCTAACCAAGGACGGGCGGGCGATGGAAATCGAATGATCGTATGGGGCGAATTGATGCGATGAATTTGAACGCGCTGGATCTCAACCTGGTGAGAGTCCTCGACGCGCTGTTGCGCGAGAAGAGCGTGACGCGCGCCGGCGAGCAGATCGGCCTCAGCCAGCCAGCCGTGAGCGCGGCGCTCAACCGCCTGCGTCATGCGCTCAACGACCAGCTTTTTGTCCGGCGCGGCAACGACATGGTGCCGACGCCGCGCGCCGAAAGCCTGGCGGAGCCGGTGCGCGCGGCGCTGCGCGAGATCGAGCGCGCCTTCCAGCCCACGACGGACTTCGATCCGGCGACACTCGAACGGACCTTCACCTTCATGGGCGCGGATTTCTTCTCCCTGCTCCTGATGCCGCCCTTTGCCGCACGCATCGCGGCGATGGCGCCCCGCGTCTCGTTCCGCTTCCTCGATAGCGCCATCGGCGATGTCTCCAGGCTGCTGCAGGAAGATCAGATCGATGTGGCGCTGGAGCGTCCGCTGGAGGTCGCTGAATGGGTCTCCAGCGTGCCGCTGTTCGGCTCGCCCTTCGCCATCATCGCGGCGAAAGACAATCTCGCGCTACGCCAGGCGGGCATCGGCGAGGGCGAGCAGGTGCCCCTCGATCTCTTCTGCGAACTGCCGCATGCGCTGCGCTCCATCGATGGCTCGATGTCGGGCTTCACCGACGACGCGCTGGGCAGGATGGGCCGGGCGCGCCGGGTCACGCTCGCCCTGCCGCATTTCCAGGCCGTCGCGCTGGCGGTGGCGAGCGGACCTTATCTGGCCGCCGTCCCAAGGCAGTTCGCGACGGCAGCCGCAAAATCCTTGCCGATCGGCATTTATCAAGCGCCGATCTCGATTCCTTCGCCCGCGGTCAGGATGTACTGGCACGCCCGCCGCGACGACGAGCCGCCGCATCGCTGGGTCCGTGAGCAGATCCTCGCCGAGGTCGAGGCGCTTGGGTTCAAGGAGTGGGCCGACGTCGAAAGCGTCGATTGAGGACTGAGCCCGGTATGAAACTTATCCGGCCGAGGCCAGGCCGACAGCTGATTGCTGGCGCATGGCGAGGCGGCCGGTGACATAGTCCTTGACCTGGCGGACCGCCTGATCGCGCGTGACACTGCCCGGCTGCAGGCCGAGCCGCAGCCACAGCCCGTCGATCAGCGCGGTGACGCCGAGTACGATCTCGTCGGCCACTTCCGGTGTTGCGACGCCGCGCAGGCCGGACAACAGGTTGGAGCGCATGCGCGCGTGGATGACCTTCTGGATGCGCGCCAGCTTCTCGTCGCGTGGCACCTCGGCGCAGAGCGAAAGCCAGGCATGGCAGAGCGGCGGCCGGAACAGATGTTTCTCGAAATTGCCCTCGATCACGGCGTCCAGCCGCTCCATCGGCGTTCGCGTTCGCCGAAGCCGGGCAATCACCGCGTGGCAGAGCACGGCGTTCGCCTCGCGCATCGCGTGCTCGAACAGCTCCTGCTTGTTGCGGAAGTAATGCAGCACGATGCCTTTCGACGCGCCGGCCTGCGCTGCCACCTTTTCCAGCGTCGCGCCGGCAATGCCTTCGCGCTCCAGCACCGCGAAGGCCGCCTGCCGCAACTCCTTGCGGCGTATGTCGCTGAGACGCGTGAGCTTCACCGGATCGATCCATGCATCGCGAATCCATGTTGACATTTTCGTCCGCTCAGATCAACAATTGACCAATGGGACAATAACATAACCAAATGGTCAATATGAGGAGGACTGGAATGTTGCGTATGCTTGCGAAAGGCGTTTGTCTCGCTGCCCTGATGCTGACCGCTCAAACGGCTTATGCGGCCGAGGCGGGTCAGTGTAGGGCGGTCCGCATGGCGGAGCCCGGCTGGAACGATCTCGCCTTCACCACGGGCGTGGCCAAGGTGCTACTCCAAGCGCTGGGCTACGAGCCGCAGAGCGAGGTGCTCGGCATCAACGTCATCTACGAAGGCATGAAGAACAAGGATCTTGACCTGTTCCTCGGCTACTGGGACCCGGCGATGGTCACCTACTATGAGCCCTACAAGAAGGACGGCTCGATCGAGAATGTGCGTGTCAATCTGGTCGGCGCCAAATACACCTTCGCCGTGCCGACCTATGTTTGGGAGGTCGGTGTCAAGGACCTCTCCGACCTGCATAAGTTCGCCGACAGGTTCGGCAAGAAGATGTACGGCATCGAGCCCGGATCCAACCAGCTGATGATGGACGCCATCGCCGATCCCAAGTTCGGCCTCGACGGCTGGCAAGTGGTCGAGTCGAGCGAAGCCGGCATGCTTTCGGAGGTCGGCTACGAGATCAAGGAGAAGCAGTTCATCGTCTTCCAGGGCTGGGCGCCGCATCCCATGAACACGATGTACGAGTTCAAGTACCTGACCGGCGGCGACAAGTTCTTCGGCCCGAATTTCGGCGCCGCCACAGTGACGACGCAGGTGCGCAAAGGTTTTCTGCAGGAATGCCCCAACGTCGCGCAGTTCCTCAAGAACCTCGCCTTCGACATCGACATGGAGAATGTCGGCATGGGCTACCTCATCAATGACGGCATGAAGCCGGAGGAAGGCGCCCTGAAGTCGATCACGCTGAATAAGGACCGGCTCGACGCCTGGCTTGCCGGCGTCACCACCTTTGACGGCAAGCCCGGCCTTGCCGCGGTCAAGGAGAAGCTCGGGCTGTGACGTCGGCGGCTTTGGACCTGGCGGAGCAGGATGCTCAGGCGGCCGAACAGGACGCGTGGGCTGGCCGCAAGCGGTTCGCCGATGTCGGCGGTCTTGACCTCGCCTATATCGAGGTCGCCGGGTCGGAACCGCCGCTCGTCATGGTGCACGGATTCACCGACACCAGCCGTAGCTTTTCGCTGCTGGCGCCGCGTCTCGCCGGTCCGCGGCTGATCATGCCGGACCTGCGCGGCCATGGCGCATCGCCGGCGGGTGAGGGCTGCACTGTCGCCGATTTCGCCGGGGACATTGCCGGATTGATCCGCGGCCTGCGGCTGGATCGGCCGGTTGTCGTCGGCCATTCGCTTGGCGCCATGGTGTCGATCGCACTGGCCGCGCGTCATCCGGAATTGATCGGCGGGCTGGTTGTCGTCGCCGGCACGCTGAAACCCGATTTTCCGCCGGACCATCCGCTGGTGGCCGGCGTGGTGGCGCTGCGCGACCCGATTTCACCCGCCGATCCCTTCTACAACTGGTGGCATGCCTGCGGACCGGGCGTGCCGCTGGCTTTTCTTTCCGGCCTGGCGGACGACGCTTCGGCGATACCGGCGGTGCGCTGGCGCGCCATTCTCGAAGAAATCCGGCGGACTGATCTGACCGCCGCGGCCAAGGCCGTACGGGCCAAGACGCTGATCATTGCCGGCGGGCGCGATCCGCTTTTCGGCGCGGCGCACCAGCAGGCCCTGGCTCAGGCGCTGGCCGGCTCACGTCTGGCGTGGGCGCAGGACTGCGGTCACAACCCGCACTGGGAGGATCCGGTTTTTGTCGCCGAGGCGATCGCCAGGACGTTTCAGAGCGCGGAACCGTGATTATTCAACCGCGATCGGACCGTAGGCGTCAGGCGCAATGTCGCGGCCGGCTTTGTGCGATCGGCCTGCGTGGTTTCGCGCCAAGCAGCGAGGGCGGCGCTGTAATGGGCATGGGCGGTTTCGTCGTGGAAGCCGGTGACGGCGATGAAGACGTTCTCGCCGGCGCGCACAGGCAACCGCAGAAAGGTGTTTTCGGCATGCTCGCTGACGAAGGCGCCGAGCAGGCGTGCGTCGTTTGCCGCGAGCTGCGGAACCGCCTCGGCCCGGAAGCGCTCGGCAAAGCCAGCCTCCGTTCCTGGTCGCAAATGGTGAATCGCTATCTCAACAATACCGCCTAGGCGGCTGTCCTGAATTGGCTTTTCGGCTTCGGCCACAGTCGGCCGATGCGGCCCCGACAGGTCGAAGCCCGCGCTCGGCCAGGCGGGCTTCAGAAGCAGCACGTCGTCGGAATCGATCATCGTCGCATTGGCGGCGTCGCGATGCTTGGCCCAGACCGGCCCGTCATAGAAGGCGGTCAGCGCGTCCTTTCTGGATTCCATGTCCGCGAAGCCACGCAGCCAGACGAACATGTCGGGGCGGTCGAGGTCGCGAAACTGGCCGATGACGGTCATGCCGGTCGCCTCCTGCGTCTCGACGAACTCCCGGTCGAACAGCGCGATCAGCGTTTCGCGCTGGCCGGGCTTCAGCGTGTATTGCCGGAGTTCCACGACAGGCGAGGCAAGGCGGAGGGAGGTTTCGTTTCGAGCAAGTTGCATCATTGGCTCCAAAACAGGGTAAGTGTCCTGTTTGTAAAAACAAACCGGTTGTCCTGTTTTGTCAATCTGATATCGTCACGGAATGTCAGGAGAGATTGCAGCGCCGCCGCGATCGCGGCGCAAAAAGCGCACCAACGATCCGGAAGGCATGCGCCGCCGTGTGCTCGACGTGGCGGAGGACTCCTTCCAGTCGCGCGGCTATCACGCTTCGAGCCTCGGCGATTTGATGGCGGCCGCCGGCGTCACCGGCGGCGCGCTGCATCACCATTTCCCGACCAAGAAGGCGCTGGCGCTGGCGGTGATCGAGGAGCGCGTGGCGGCAGCTGTAGAGGAAACCTGGATAACCCCGGTGCGGGCGGCGCCTTCGGCGCGCGAGGGCGTTCGCGCCGTGTTCGAGGCGGTGGCGGTGGAACTGGAGCAGCAGGGCTATGTGCGCGGCTGCCCCCTCAACAATTTAGCGCATGAGTTGTCGTTGGCAGACGACGAATTCCGTGCGGCGCTGGCCAGCATCTTCGCCGGCTGGCGGCAGGCAATCGCCGACAAGGTGCGGGACGATCAGGAAGCCGGCGGGGAGGGCGGCACAGATCCCGACCGCTTCGCGGCGCTCGCGGTGGCGGCCTATTCCGGCGCTATGTCGATGGCCAAGACGGCCCAGGATGCTGGCGTGTTGCGGGAGTGCTTGAAGGGGTTGGAGAGGCTCTAGCAAACGCCTCATTCCTTCGCGCCCCCCTCTGTCCTGCCGGACATCTCCCCCACAAGGGGGGAGATCAGATGTCGCGCTGGCTTTCGCCAATCACCAACGTTGCGGGATCGTCGCCTTCGGCGAAGCTGCCAATCTCCCCCAAGTGGGGGAGATGTCCGGCAGGACAGAGGGGGGCGCTGTCCCGCCAGCGTCTCCGTCTTCGCTCACAGCAGCCTCACTCCCTCAACGGCTTGATCGTCTCGAACCCCACCTCGCTCTGCGCGCTCGTCCCCTCATCATACCGCCGTGCCAGCACCGCCTGTAGATCCGGCGAATACAGCGCGATGAAAGTGTCGATCACCGCGCCGGACTCGCCGGTAAGCGTCTCGCTCACCGCCAGCACGTTGTATTTGCAGTCGCCGAGCTTGTAGGTCTCCTTGCCTTTGACGGCGAGCGCCAGCGTTTCGGTGCCCTTCGGCGCTTTCTTGGTCGACAGCCGCACGAATTCGGTCTTGCTCTTGGCGCCGGCCTTCAGCGGGAACAGCTTCTTGATGTCACCGAGCGGGATCATCGACAGCCGGCCGGTATCGCTGTCGCGAAAGACCTCGATCAGCCCGGCGTATAGATACTGCGTCTGCGGTGTTTGCGACTGGTAGTTGTTGGCGACCGCGACCATGCCGCCGGGCGCCGGCCGGAACTCGCTGCGGATACCGGGCTTCTCCAGCACGAAACCGGCCTTGGCGGACTTGGCGTCGACACAGTCTGCGGCGTGCGCCGGGCCGGCAAGTGCCAGCGTGGCGAGCGTCATGCTGATCGTCGTGGCTTTCATCGCGTCCTCCCCGGATGCATCTGCAAGCAATGCCAGACCGGGGCAGCGCTGTCGACCTGGAGCGGTTCAGTTTTGATTTCTCCGGAAAGGCTCTCTGAACTCAAAAAAGCGCAAAAAGCAGCATAAATCGATGAAGAAAATCCAATCGTCCATGGTAGGACGTTTCATCGCCCCATGCTAATTCGTTCAGATGATTTTTCTGACCTTATCCTTTGCAGCAGTCGCCATCCCGTATGGTCTTGAGCGACTATTTTGTGCGAGAAAGTTTGGATTCTTTGCAGCTCTATTCTGGCTGTTTGTCTTTCAAACTGGCGTTTTGTACGGCGGTGGGATCATCCTCGAAAATAACATAGGCCAATCATTACCCAACTGGGTGAAATCCATCAGCTCTACGATTGGCGCATTCGCCTACCTGACGATCGGCATGACGCCACTCGCAGCCGTCATAGCCGCAGTGGGGTTCGGGACAGTGATCGCAACCAGGTGGTTCTTGAGAAAGCTCGAGGAAAATTCAGACTGACGGAATTTTTCCGGCGGGGCGACAAACTGGACGAAGCCTAATCGGCGATGTTCAATCGCGCGACGATGAATCGCCGATCGCCAGCATCTGTTTCTCGCCGCGCTTTCCTCAAGCGGATGGGAGGCCTCGCCGCGGCCTGCACTTTGCCGCGCGCCGCTTTCGCCCAGACCGGCCGGCGTATCCAGCCGATCGACGCCACCTTCCTGTTCATCGCTGACATCCATGCCTGCCGCATGGCACGCAAGCTGAGCCCCCATTGCGAACAGGAAGGCAAGACCGATGCAGCCTTGCTGCGCAATGTGGCGGCCTTGAACGGGATTTCGGACAAGGAATGGCCGGTCGAGATCAACGGTGTCGCCACCGGCCTGCATTCGGCCGGCACGCGCATCGACACGCCGCTTGGCCTCGTCACCGGCGGCGATATCACCGACGATGGTGGCGGCCAGGTCACAGAGCCCAGCGAAGGCACGCAGCTTCTGCAATTCAGCCAGCGTTATCAGCAGGGCGTCGGGCCGGACCGCATTCACATTCCCGTCTATGTCGGGCTCGGCAATCACGATCTCGACCAGAACGGCTCGCCGCCGCATGTCGACTGGTATCGCCGCGAACTGCGCGACTATGTCGAGGTCAATCATCGCCCCGGCGTGTTCTTCAAGCCGCCGGTGCCGGCGACCGACTACGATGTCGATACCGACTGCTATTCCTGGGACTGGGGCGGCCTGCATCTTGTCCAGACGCACCGCTTCGCCGGCGACACCGGCCATGGCGCGATAAGCGGCCTGCCTTGGCTGAAGCAGGACCTGGCCACTTATGCCGCCGACGGCCGCCCGGTGATCCTGTTCCAGCATTATGGCTGGGATACCTTCTCGATCGAGCGCTGGGACCCGGCAAAACGCGCCTATGACGACGAAGGCGCCGGCCGGCCGCATTGGTGGAGCGAAGCCGACCGCCAGGCGCTGGTCGCCGCGCTGAAGGGCTACAATGTGATCGCGATCTTCCATGGCCACCAGCACGAAGTGCCGATGATCTACCAACGCGACGGGCTCGACCTCATCAAGCCGAAGGCCGCCTATATCGGCGGCTTCGCGCTGGCGCGGGTGACCGATGACAACCTCGATGTCGTGCTGGGCGAGGCGACCGGCGACCATGGCGAGGTCGTCTTCACCAACGCTTTCACCAAGGCTTTTGAGACATGACCGCGAAGGTCTGATTCACATAACCTTTTTGATGGTGGCCTTCATGTCGCCACAGGCCTTCTGCACCTTGCCCGCGGCCTTCTCCGCCATGCCGCTGATTTGCATCCGGCGGTTTCCCGTGGCCTTGCCCACGGCTTGCAGGACCGAGCCCTTGATCTGCCTGGCCAGGCCAGCAATCTGGTCAATGTTCACCATCTCCGCATCTCCCGGAGATTCAATCGCCAGAGAAACGGGCAGGTGGGCTTCCGGGTTCCGTGCGGCCATGGCGATGCGGTGCTGGCGACCCCGGCGATGCGGCACTGGTACGCCGAAGCCGCCAAGGAACCATGGCCGCACGAACAGGATTGAAGCAATTCCGGGAAAAGTGTGAGGCGGTCCGGAATTGCGCCAACTGCTCTGATGGCGGGGCTTCCAGAATGCCTCGCGCGGCCTATGTGAGGCTGCGGGCCGGGTTCCTGGAGATTTCCTCATGACATCGGCTAATTCCCTACTCGCCGGCAAGGTCGCGCTCGTCACCGGCGCCTCGTCCGGCATCGGCGAGGCGACCGCGGCCGCGCTTGCCGCCGCCGGAGCTAAGGTGGCCGTCGCCGCCCGCCGCATCGATCGCCTCGCGACGCTCGCCAGCCGCATCGAAAAAGCCGGCGGCACATCACTCGCCATCGAAGCCGACATCGCCAAGGGCAGCGACATCACCGCCATGGTCGACAAGGTCGTTTCCGAATGGGACCGGCTCGACATCCTCGTCAACAATGCCGGCGTCATGCTGCTTGCGCCCGCGGCCGAAGCCGACCTCGACGACTGGCGGCGCATGATCGAGCTCAACCTGGTTGGCCTGATGGGAACCACCAAGGCGGCGCTGCCGCATCTCAAGGCTTCCCAGGGCCACATCGTCAACGTCTCCTCGGTGGCCGGCCGCGTCGCCAATCCCGGCGCCAGCGGCTACGCGGCGACCAAGTTCGGCGTCGTCGCCTTCTCGGAGTCGCTGCGCCGCGAGGTCTATGCTGACAAGGTGCGCGTCACCGTCATCGAGCCCGGCCTGGTGCGGACCGAACTCGGCGACCACATCACCAACCAGGAATTCAAGGCCGGGCTCGAACACCGCCTCGCCACCATGGAAGCGCTGACCGCCGAGGATATCGCCAACGCCATCCTCTACGCCGTCAGCCAGCCGCCGCGCGTCAACATCAACGAGATCCTCATCCGCCCGACCGACCAGGAGCGCTGAGCCACACCAGCGAACCCGGTCGATGAGAATTGACCGGTACCGCATTTCGGCATAATACGTAACCAGATGGATACATATTATGCCGCAGGCTGATCCCGACTGTTCCGTCTTTCGCGCCATCGCCGATCCGACGCGGCGCGCCATCCTCGACCGGCTGCGGCAAGGGCCGGCGCCGGTCAACGAGCTGGCCTCGGCCTTCTCGCAGAGCCGTCCGGCGATTTCCAAGCATCTGAGGATCCTTCGCGAGCTCAATGTCGTCTCCGAGCAGCGCCAGGGCCGCGAGCGCGTCTACCGGCTGGAGCCGGCCGAATTGAAGGGCGTCGCGGACTGGATCCTGCCTTACCGCGACTTCTGGCAGCAAAGCCTCGGTAATCTGAAATCCTATCTGGAGAACGCCAATCCGGAGGATAACTAATGGCCAGCAATGACAAACCGCGTGCCATCGCCGACGTTTCGGCCGGCACCATCCTTGCCACGGTGACGATCGCCGTGCCGCCGCAGCGCGTCTTCCACGCCATCACCGCCGGGGACCAGATCCCGCTCTGGTGGGGCGCGGACAACATGTACCGGACGACAAGGCACACGGCCGATGTCCGGCCTGGCGGCGCCTGCCGCCCGGAAGGCAAGGGCGCCGACGGCAGCGACTTCCATGTCGGCGGCGAGTATCTCGAGGTCGAGCCGCCGCATCGCCTGGTGATGACCTGGATAGCGCCGTGGGACGGCGATCATGTCACCACGGTTACCTATACGCTGGAAGCGGTGGAGAACGGCACGCGGCTGACGCTGCGCCATGACGGCTTCGGCGCGCGCAGCGACTCCTGCCGCGACCATGTTTCCGGCTGGGAGCGCGTGCTTGGCTGGCTCGACGACTTCCTCGCCAAGGAGGCCGGCAGCAAGGCGCCGACCGTTTTCCATTGCCGGTTGATCCCGCCGCGGCCGGATTTCGCCTTCACCCTGACGGAAGAGGAGCGGGCGCTGATGAATGCGCATGCCGACTATCTGCGTGGCCTGCTTCACGATGGCACGATGATGCTGGCGGGTCCCGTCGCCGATCCCGCCGGGCCTTGGGGGCTTCTGATCCTGCGCGTTGGTAGCGAGGCCGAGGCCAGGGCCGTGACCGACGGCGATCCGGTGGCGCGTTCGGGCCGCGGCTTCCGCTATGAAATCCTGCCGATGTTGAGCACGATCATGTGAGGCCCAATGAAAAACGCCTCTCGCGCTTTTTACGGCGCGGGAGGCGCTTTTGCCGTCAACCTTTCTCGATTGCTCTTGAACTGCTGACGACAAGAAGAAACCCGTAGCCAGCGAAAAGGTTCCCGGCAAAATAAAAAAATCTTGTTCGGCCGGGACGGGCGCTTTCGCCGGCTCTGTGCTAGAGCCGCTGCCAGCATGAGGACCGCCTTGCCGCACGACCGATCCTTCCTGATCCTGACCGACGCATTGGCCGCCTTCGACTGCCAGAGCTGCGGCGCCTGCTGCGCCTATTCGGCGGACTGGCCGCGCTTCTCGACCGAGGAGGATGCGGAGCTCGACCGCATCCCGGAAGAACTCGTCGCCGCCGATCAGTCCGGCATGCGCTGCGAGGGCGGCCGTTGCTCGGCACTTCGCGGCGAGGTGGGCAAGGGGACGGCCTGCGCAATCTACGATATCCGCCCGCATGTCTGCCGCGCCTGCATGCCCGGCGGCGACGACTGCCTGATGGCAAGGGAGATGTATGGGCTGGCAGTGGAGAGCGTAATCTCCCCCCTTGTGGGGGAGATGCCCGGCAGGGCAGAGGGGGGCGCTGTCCCGCCGGCGTCTCTGTCGATTTTCACTTCGGGACGCTATCTCGTTTCTAAAGATCGGACAGACTGAGAGGCCGCATTCCTTCGCGCCCCCCTCTGGCCTGCCGGCCATCTCCCCCACAAGGGGGGAGATCACTTTCTCCACCGCTTGCCCACTCTCACACCTCCCGGTACGTTGCCGCGCGGGCAGGGCCGTGGAGGAAACCGTGAGCATCGAATTCCTGTTGACGTCGCTGATTATCGTCGCTTCGCCGGGCACCGGCGTTCTCTACACGCTGAGCGCCGGCCTCTCGCGCGGCGCGCGCGCCTCGATCATCGCCGCTTTCGCCTGCACGCTGGGCATCATCCCGCACATGGCCGCCGCCATCACAGGCCTTGCCGCCATCCTGCACACCAGCGCGGTTGCCTTCGAGACGCTGAAGTATCTCGGCGTCGCCTATCTGCTCTACATGGCCTGGAACACGTTGAAGGAGAAGGGCGGGTTGAGTGTCGATGAAAATGCCGCGCCGCGCTCGGCCGCCAGGATCATCACCTCCGGCATCCTGATCAACATCCTCAACCCAAAACTGTCGATCTTCTTCTTTGCCTTCCTGCCGCAATTCGTCAGCACCGGCGAGCCGCACGCGTTTGGCAAGATGCTGGAGCTCTCCGGCGTCTTCATGCTGATGACCTTCGTCGTCTTCGCGGTCTACGGCGTGTTCGCGGCCTCGGTGCGCAGCCACATCGTGTCGCGGCCGATGGTGTTGACCTGGATGCGCCGCACCTTCGCCGGCGCCTTCGTCATGCTCGGCGCTAAGCTGGCGCTGGCGGATCGCTAGCTCGCCGCAACCTCGATCGGTTCGTTAGGCCGGCCCGCCTTCGGTTTCGGAAGCCTCGCTTCCGGAACCGGATGCAGCCCGAATGCCAAGACGCCAGGCCGAAGGCGGCACGCCGATCATCTTCTTGAAGGCACGGCTGAATGCCGCTTCGGATTCGTAGCCGATTTCCGCCGCGATGTTCGCAACGTTGCTGTTGCCGGCGCTGAGCAACTCCGAAGCAATCTGCATCCGCCATTTGGCGAGATAGTGCATCGGCGGCATGCCGACGAGCCTGGTGAAGCGCTCGGCAAGCACGGTGCGCGACAGCGCGGATTCTTTCGCCAGCGCTTCCAGGGTCCAACCGTGAGCCGGCCGATCGTGGATCAGCGCCAGCGCCTTGCTCAGATGCGGATCGCGCAGGCCCGCTAGCCAGCCGGTCTGTTGCGGCGGCAGCGATTCCACATAGCGGCGCAGGACGTCGACGAACATCAATTCGCTGAGTTTGGTGAGCACCGTCTCGCTACCCGCCCGCTTCTCCGCCACCTCCGACACGGCCAGCTTGATGAACTGGCCGAGCCAGCCGCCGTCGCCTTTCACGTCTCCGGCCTTGATGACCGGCGGCAGCGCTTCGAGCAGCGGATTGAAGGGCAGGGCATCGCAGGCGAGATAGCCGCATACCAGCCGGGCCGACATCGCTCCGTCCTTGACGTAGTTGATGGGGAACGGGATTTGACTGGCGGCCGCGATCTCCAGGACATCCGCGGTCGGCGGATCGGCCCCCAGGTCGGGCGTGCTCGACATGATATGCGGATCGCTCTTGGTGAAGACCACGACCTCGCCGGCCTCCATGACGATCGCGTCTTGGCCGATGATGCGGGCGAAGCAGCGGCCGGCCGTGAGCACGTGGTAGGAAATCAGGTGATCCGCGCCCGGCAGTATCCTTGGCAGTATCGAAGCGGGGGCGGGCGAGCAGACCGCCCAGGGATCCTGGGCAGCGATGTCGAAGAACGTCGCGCCGGTAAGGCGCACCGTTTTCAACAGGTCAGACAGAGCGTCCCCGGCCATTATACCCAAGCCCCGTGAGTTGCGCGGCAACCCGGCGCGCCATCCCTTCCGAGTTCCGGACGCGCTGTCAAGTAAGGCGGACGCGCCGTCATTCCGTTCATGGCCGGAAGCTTTAAACCCCCACCGGTGCTGATCTTCGTCCCAAATCGGACGCTCAAGCGCAGTCGAACTCAACGAAGATAAGGATGTAAGTCATGACGGTACATAAGGGCGGGTGTTTTTGCGGCGCCGTGGAAATCGAAGTGCACGGAACCGCCGAGGCAATGGGCTATTGCCACTGCGGTTCCTGTCGTTCGTGGTCGGCGTCTCCCGTGAACGCCTTCACGCTGTGGAAGCCCGAAAACGTCAAGGTCACCAAGGGCGCGGAATTCCTGTCCGGCTTCAGGAAGTCGAAGATGAGCGACCGCCAGTACTGCACCAAATGCGGCGGTCACCTGATGACGGATCATCCGCCGCTTGGCCTGGTCGACGTCTATGCGGCCACCATACCGACGGTGGAATTCACGCCGAGGGTCCATGTCAACTACGCCGAGACGGTCCTGCCGATGAAGGACGGCTTGCCGAAGCTGAAGGATTTTCCGGCCGAGCTCGGCGGCTCCGGTGTGAGCCTGCCGGAGTAGTCCCCGGCGATGACAAACAACTTCCAGGAATCACATTACACGACAGGAGAATACGCATGGACATCGCGACATTTCGCGCCACGCAGGAGCCGATCAAGGATCTTTATCGCAAGGATGCGCGGGCGGCACTTCTTACGCTGAAGGCCAAGGGCAGCGCCGACGACTCCAGGGTGACCTGCAAGGTCGAGACCGGACGAGGCCTTGCGCTGGCCGGCATCCATCCGAAGGCCGGCGGCAGCGGGCAAGAGCTTTGTTCCGGCGACATGCTGCTGGAGGCGCTGATCGCCTGCGCCGGCGTCTCGATGCGGGCGGCTGCCGCCGTCCTCGAGATCCCGATCAAGTCGGCGGAAATCTCCGCCGAAGGCGATGTCGACCTTCGCGGCACGCTGGGCGTCACCGAAGGCGTGCCGGTCGGCTTCAAGGAGATCCGCTTACGCTTCGATATCGAGACGGACGCTCCGCAAAAACGACTGACGGAACTGCTGGAGCTCACCGATCGCTACTGCGTGATCTTCCAGACCATCCAGCGCAGTCCCAAGACCTTCGTGAAGCTCAACAGGGTCGCGCGCTAACCCCCGTTGTGAGACACGCTTGCTTCGTCATTGTCGTCGTATCGCGCTCAGCTGAGTTCTTGGGCGAGTCCGATGAGAAGCCCTTCAGGCCCGCGGATGTAGCAGAGCCGATACACGTCTTTATACTGGACCACTTCGCCTACGAGCTGAGCGCCGCGATTGCGGAGCCTTTCAAGCGTGTCGTCGATATCGTCGACGGCGAACATGACGCGGAGGTAGCCCAGAGCATTCACTGGAGCGTTGCGGTGATCCGCGACGGTAGGCGGCCTGAGGAAGCGGGAGAGCTCGAGCCGGCCGTGGCCGTCTGGCGTGCGCATCATGGCAATCTCGACGTGCTGATCGCCCAGTCCAGTGACACGTCCGGCCCATTCTCCTTCGATGGTGGCCTGCCCTTCGAGCTCAAGGCCGAGCTCAAGAAAGAAATCAATCGTCGCTCCGAGGTCGTCGACGACGATTCCTACGTTGTCCATCCGTTTGAGCGCCATGTGTCCAACCTCCAGGGTGTCGCCTAAAGCGCGTCGCTTTGAAACGGCTTCAGGCGACGCGCTTTAAGTCTTTGTTTCGATGCATGTCGTTGCCCCAGAACCGCTGCGCACTTCCGGGCGACGTGCATTCGTCTGACAATGGACGACTTTTGTCCGGGAGCCAAACCTTGGCGGGGGATTCCGGGTTGAGCGCGGCTTTCCGGCCAGGCCCTATCCCTTCACATAGCCCATCGCCTCGACGATCCGCCCGTCCGCGACGCGCATCAGGTTGACGCCGCGCAAAGAATTGCCGCCGGACATCCAGAAGCGCCAGCGGATCGTCGCCCGGTCACCGGCCACGAACGTCTCCTCGATATCGAAGCGCGTGCCGGGTGCGGTGGCGATCGCCGACCACAGCTCGACGCAGGCGGCCTTGCCGGCGCGGCGAGCGCCGTCCGGCGCCGGCGTCGTGTTCTCGATCACGCAGTCATCCGCCACCAGCTCGTCCAGCGCCGACGGGTCGTGACGCTGGAAGACGTCATTGTAGCGCCGCATGATCTCGGCCGTTTCGGCTGAGCGTTTGGCCGTGGCGATTTCGATGATCAATTCCTGGGTCATTGGTTTTCTCCTTCCGCTTCAGTGGTCAAATGAGGCTCGCCTTGAGCGTGATCGCGGCGACGCCGGTGAGCGCCCGCGAGACGAGGCATGTCGCCTTGGCGGCTTGTGCCAGCCGTTCGAAATCGTCCACGGCCAGCCCGGCGACGCTCGCTTCCGTCTCCAGTTCGATGCGGGTGATGGTCGGCCCGGCCGTGGTGGCGCCGAGATGCACTTTCGCGACGGTGCCGATGCGGGCGGGAGTAAAACCTTCGCGGCCGAGAATGGCGCTCAGCGCCATCGAGAAGCAGCCGGCGTGCGCCGCCGCGATCAGTTCCTCCGGATTGGTGCCCGGGCCGTTCTCGAAGCGGGACGGAAAGGAATAGGCGCCCTCGAACACGCCGCTGCCCAACCGCAGCCGGCCGGATCCTTCCTTGAGCGTGCCCTGCCATTCGGCTGAAGCGTCGCGGATTATCATTGCAGTCTCTCCCCGTTTGTTGAGTGAGTGATCAGGCGCCGTCGATGACGACCTTGCCGAAGACGTTGCCCCGCTGGAAATGACGGTAGGCGTCGCGCACCTCGGCAAAGGGGAAGACCCGGTCGATCACCGGCTTCAGCCGATGCGTGGCGACGGCGGTGAGCATCGCCTCCAGCCCCGTGCGGCTGCCGACGAAGACACGGCTGATGGTGGCGAGACTGCGCTGATAGACGGAGCCCGGGATCTCGACCGATTGGCCCTTCTGGTCCTGCACGGTGAGCAGCACGATGCGGCCGTAAAGCGAGCTGGCGATCAGCGATTGCGCGAAGGTCGCCGGGCCGCCGGTCTCGACGACGAGGTCGATGCCGCCGGTCGCCTCGCGCAGCCTCATGCCCCATTCCGGTGTCTCGGCGGTGGCGATGACGAGGTCGGCGCCGAGCGCCCGCAGCCGGTCGGCCTTCTCGGCGCGAGACGTGACGGCCGCGACGCGGCAACCGAGCATCTTGGCGAATTGCAGCGCAAACAATGCAACGCCGCCTGAGCCGATGACCAGAACCCATTGCCCGGGCTTCGGAATCTCCGCGCCCGTCAACGCGCTCCAGGCGGTGAGCCCGGCGCAGGTGAAGGTCGCCGCCTCCTGCCATGAAAGATGATCGGGCAGCCGCACCGCCCATTGCTCGTCGAGCAAGGCGTATTCCGACAGCATGCCGTCGAGCGTGCAGCCGAGCTGGTCGACCAGGCCGGGATGAATGCGGCCGTCGACCCAGCGCGCGAAATAGCTGCCGGTGACGCGGTCGCCGGCGGCAAAGCGGGTGACGCCGTCACCGATGGCCACCACTTCGCCGGCGCCGTCGCTCAGCGGAACGATTCCCGGGCGCGGCGTCAGCGGATAGGTGCCGTTCAGGATCATCGTGTCGCGGCGGTTGAGCGAGGCGGCGCGCACCCGCACCACGATCTGATGCGGGCCGGGCTGCGGCACGTCCTCCTCCCGCAACACCAGCTTCTCGATGCCGCCTTGCTCCTCGAGTCGATAGGTTTGCATTTGTTGCCTCCCAAATATGTAGACCGATTTACATATTATGTAGACCGATTGTCATATTATTGGCAAGGCCTATAATGCGCGCTCCTGACAGAGGTTGACATGGTGAGAGGTTGACGTGGCGACGGACACACGCACCCGCATGATTGAAGCGACGGCGCTGCTCATCAGGCAGCGCGGCTATCACGGCACCTCGCTCAACGACATTTTGAGCGCCAGCGGCGCGCCCCGCGGCTCGCTCTATTTCCATTTTCCTGGTGGCAAGGACCAGCTGGTCGTCGAGGTGACGCGAGACAGCGTGGCGAAGGTCACCGAGCGGCTCGGCGCCGATCTTGCCGCGGAAAACGACCCGGCCGTCGCCGTCCGCCGCATCTACCAGTCGGTGGCGCGCATGCTGGAGGAGAATGAATTCTCGCTCGGCTGCCCGATCGCGCCGGTCGTGCTGGACGGACCGAACGACGTGCCGGATCTGGCCGAAATCTGCCGCGTGGCCTTCGAGCAGTGGATCGGCCTGCTGCGCCAGGCCTTCGTCAGGGCAGGGGTGCCGGAAAAGCGCGCGCAGGCGCTGGCGCTGCTCGTCGAATCCTCGCTCGAAGGCCTGATGGTGATCGCCCGCGCCACCCGAGACCGCACGCCACTCGCTGCCGTGGCCGACGAAGTGGTGGCGCTGGTCGAGGCGGCGGTGAGTTCCGGCAAGACAGCGCAGCCGGCGCGCGAACTGCCAATCTCCCCCCAAGCGGGCAGGGGAATCGCACATGAGTAGAATTGGACTCTTGCGGCGGTTATCGAAATGGATTCTGAGGGACCTCTGGATGATCGGAGGTCGGCATGGTGTTTCTGGATGTATTTGGCGAGGTTCCGGACC
>NZ_JBZEGV010000020.1:0-123934 GCF_058312955.1 Mesorhizobium sp. LEGMi-168a | reverse complement strand
GGCCGTCGGCGCCATAGACCGGCGTCGCCGTGAACAGCGAGGCAAAGCTTGCCGTCGAGGTGTCGAAGGCGGCTCCGATCGTCTCGGCATCCTGCGTCGTCAGCAGCACCGCCGCCTCGCTCCCCGCAGCAATCGTCACCGTCGGTGCATCGTCGTTGAAGGTGATCGTCAGCGTACCGGGCGCCGTCGAGCCGTCGGCGTCGGTGATCACATAGCCCAGATTGACCGTGGCGTTGTTCTCGTTGTTCGGACCCTGTGCCTGCAGCACGTTGTCGAGCAGCGTTACCGTATAGGTGCCGGTTGCCGGGTCCGTCACATGCACGGTGAACAGGTCTCCGCGCGGGCCCGTCGCCGTCAGCGTGTTGGTGCCGGCATCCCAGCTGTAGGTCACGCCCTCCTGGCCGACTGTGCCGCCGGTGCCGTTGAGGGCCGCGAAGGAGAAGCCATTGGCGCCCGCGCCGTCACCGCCGACGCTGCCGCCGAGCGTGCCCGAGAAGCTCGCCTCGCTGCTGGCCGGACCGTCCGCGTCGCCGACATTGGCGTTGATGTCGCCGGTGATGCTTGCGGGATTGCCGCCGGCAAGCCCGTCATCGTCGACCGTTGCCGCGGCCGAGCCGCTCGTCGGCGTATTGGCGTCCGTCACCACGAAACTGACACCGGCCGTCGCCGTGTCGCCGTCTCCGTCGGTCACCGTGTAGGTTGCGGATGCGGCGCCCGTGCCGGCGACGGGGCTGTCGGCGGTGAAGGAGTAGCTTCCGTCGGCCTTGACCTTGATCGAGCCGTCGCCGATGTCGATTGCCTGCGAGTAGCCGTCACCACCGAACACCAGCAGCGTGCCGTTGATATGCGTCACGGTGGCACCGTCGGCGCCGGCGACGAAGTCCAGCGTGCCGGTAAGCGTCGCGCCTTCGGCGACGTTCTGCGGGGCTTCGACCGAAGCCGTCGGCGCATCGTCGTTGAAGGTGATGGTGAGCGTGCCTGTCGTGGACGAGTTGTCGGCGTCGGTGATGGTGTAGCCCAGATCGACGGAGGCGTTGTTCTCGTTGTTCGGACCCTGTGCCTGCAGCACGTTGTCGAGCAGCGTCACGGTGTAGGCGCCGGTCGCCGGATCCGTCACATGGACGGTGAACAGGTCTCCGCGCGGGCCGGTCGCTGTCAGTGTGTTGGTGCCGGCGTCCCAGCTGTAGGTCACGCTCTCCTGGCCGACCGTGCCGTTGCTGCCGTTGAGGGCGGCGAAGGAGAAGCCATTGGCGCCGGCGCCGTCGCCGCCGACACTGCCGCCGAGCGTGGCCGAGAAGCTCGCCTCGCTGCTGGCCGGACCGTCCGCGTCGCCGACATTGGCGTTGATGTCGCCGGTGGCGCTTGCCGCGTTGCCGCCGGCAAGCCCGTCGTCATCGACCGTTGCCGTTGCCGTGCCGGTGGTCGGGTGGTTGGCATCGGTCACCGCGAAGCTGATGCCGGCCGTCGACGTATCGCCATCGCCGTCGGTCACCGTGTAGGTCGCGGAGGCGGCACCGGTGCCGATCACCGGATTGTCGGCGGCGAACGAATAGCTGCCGTCAGCCTTGACCTTGATGAAGCCGTCGCCGATGTCGATCGCCTGCGAGTAGCCATCGGCGCCGAACACCAGCAGCGTGCCGTCGATATGCGTCACCGTGGCGCCGTCGGCGCCGGCGACGAAGTCCAGCGTGCCGGTGATCGTCGAACCCTCGGCAACGTTCTGCGGAGCTTCCGTGCTTGCCGTCGGCACGTCGTCGACGATCTTGACGCTTAGCGTGCCGTTGTCGCTCTGGCCGTCCAGGTCGGTCAGCGTGACGGTGAAATTCTCGAACAGGTTGTTGGTGCCCTGAATCGGGTCGTGCGCTTCATTGTCGACCAGCGTGTAGGTGTAGCTCACCTCGCCCGTAGCGGCATTGTAGCCGGTCACCGTCAGCGTGTTGCCGAGCGTCGTCGTGAACGAACCGCCGGTGAACACGCCATTGGTGATGAAGTCATGGCCGTCGATCGCCAGCGAGGCGATGCCGTCGGGCGAGGATATGGTGAAGGTCCCTGTGCCGGTCTCGGCCGTGCTTGCCGGATCGGATCCAGGCCCGCCCGGCGTGCCGACATTGAGCGCCGCTTCGTTGACGATGACGTCGCCGCCATTGGCCTCCGGCGTCAGGTCGCTGATCTCGGGCGTCGAGTTGCCGATCTCGATCGTCAGCGTGGTGTGCGAGGTGTCGCCGTCGCCGTCCTTGATCGTGTAGGTGAACACGTCATTGACGCCGCCGGGCGTGCCGGCGTCGCGCACATAGGTGTAGCTGCCGTCGGCGTGAAGCGTCAGCTTGCCGTAGGCGCCTTGGATCGCCGTGTTAAGCGTGCTCGCGTCGGCGAGATCGGCATTCGTCGTGCCCTTGGCGACGCCAACCACCGTCGCGCCGTCGGCGCCCTGGACGTCCGCAACGCCGTCCGTCGTGTTGGTGTCGCCGGCATCCGTTCCGCCCACCAGCACATTGCCTGTCGCCGGGCCGAACTCGCCGGCCGCGATGCTGTCGGTGTCGGCGATCGCCGTCGGCACGTCGTCGATGATGGCGACGGCAAAAGTGGTGCTGGCCGTATCGCCGTCGGAATCCGTGACGGTGATGTTGAAATTGTCCGGAACCGTGTCGTTCTGATCGAACCCGTTCGTAGCGTTGGGATGGGTGACCGACTCGGTCACCGTGTAATTGTATTGGATAGCGCCGGTATTCGGGTCGAAGGAGACGATGGTCAGGTAGCCGAACTGGCCCTGGATCTGCTGGCCGGTGCCGGTGACGGTGACGCCGTTGATGACGATCGAGCCGATGCCGTCCGGCGCGTCGATGGTGATCGCTCCGATGCTTGACGTTTCCGCGTTGCTCGGCGCGTTGCTGCCCGGTGATTGCGCTGGCCCGCCGTTCAAGCCGGTCTCGCTGGCCGCCTCGTCCGGGCTGAGCAACGACACGGCCACAACTGAAACGCCCTTGTCGGCGGCAACGGAGGGAAACAGCTCGCGATGCTCAGGCTGGCCGAACGCCAGAGCCGTCGGCGGCAGCAGCGCCGTCAGGCCGAAGCCGTCGCCGATTCCGCCGGGAGGAACCGAGAAGTTTCCGCCGGCGCTGCCGGGCGCGCCATTTCCGCCGGCCGAGATCGAGCCGTCGGCGCCGAAGGCGACATCGACATGGCTGGATTCAAGGGCCGCGATCAGGGCAACGCGCGGCACCTCGACGTCGCCGATGATGAAGGTTGGCACGTTCAGCGCGCCGTCCTTGATGACGATCTCGGATCCGTCGGGCTGCACCAGCACGAGGTTGTGGCCGTCGACCTTGATGTTGTCGATCGAGACATTGGCCGGAAGCTTCACGACATTGCCGGCTTCGGCGTGATATTCATGCGGAACATTGGACGCTGCCGCGTTCGCCGCCGGCGCGTTTCCGGCGGGAGCATTGGAGGCGGGAGCGTTGGCGTCCGCCGCCGGCTTGTCTGCCCCCTGTGCATTCTGCGCGTTATTGTCCGCGCCCTGTGCCGGCGCGCCTTTGCCGACATCGACCGGTACCGGTTCACCGCTCTGCGCTGCCTGGCCGCCGGCGGCCTGCGCGATTTGCACGCCCGCCGAGACCGGATGTTCGCCAACGGTCGTGTGCTCGTCCGAGAAATTTGAAACGGCGTCGAATTCGATACTGGTCGTCATAGCTCAAGCCCCCTTCGGCATTTCCCGGAAAGAGACATGTGAGCCTCGAACTTTGCAACACACCTTCAATCTTTTTCATATACTTGAATATGTAGAGATTCGCATTTTTTACACTTGGTAAATCGACATGATATACCCAGTTATGTATTATTGAAGGCCCCGCCGGACCGATTGGGAAATGCGGCGTCGGTTCGGCGGGTGAAAGTATAAATTTGAATAAAATTTGACATAAACCAGAATAGATTGATTCGCGAAACTTTACCCACCTTCCTTTCCGATAATTTGAGACAAGATCGGTAGCGTCCACAGTCAAAGGTGGGCGTTATGAAAATACAAAAAGCTGCTCCGGCGGCATCGGGGATCAAGGTTCTGCTGCTGGCCATCGGCCTCGCCGGTCTGCCGAATGCGTCGTCCGCCAGCGCGATTTCCGTCGGAAATCCCGCCTCTCAAACGGTGCCCGCGCCGGCCAATCTCGGCGGTGTCTCGCTGGCCAGGTTGCAGCCTTGGCAGCCCGTAGCCGCCTACCGGATAACCGGTGTCGTCGGCGCCTATGGACCCTTTGAGGCCCCCCCGATGGCAGGTTCTTCGAGCGGAGAGCGCGCCCTTGGCATCGATCCGATCCAGGTTGACCCGATTCAGGTTGACCCGATCCAGACTGGGGCGATCATCCCTGGCGTGTTCGGATCGGTGGCCTTGTCCATGCGCAACTTCCCGGTCGCCGCGCGCTGGGCTCCCGTCTACAAGGCCATTCTCGACTGCACGCCGGGCAGCGCCTGCGATCGTGAGAACGCGGCTTTTGCCGGGATCATCGACATTGCCAGCAGCAAGGGCTTTCGCGACAAGCTGGCCTTCGTCAACAGCTCCATCAACCGCCTGATCGCCTATCGCAAGGACAGCGCCGTCTACGGCAAGCTCGACTATTGGGCAAAGCCTTCGGAAATCCTCGAGCATCGCGCCGGCGACTGCGAGGATTTCGCCATACTGAAGATGGCGGCGCTGCTGCGCGCCGGGATCCCGGCGCAAAGCATGTCGCTCGTCGTGCTGCAGGACCGCCGCCGGAAATTCTTCCATGCCGTGCTGTCGGTGAGCACCGGAAGCGGCGCCTTCATCCTCGACAGTCTCAGCAACAATGTGGCGATGGACAGCGACCTTCCCGACTATGTTCCGCTCTATTCCTTCAGCACCGATCGCGCCTGGATCCACGGGTCGAAGTCGGGCTCGCAGGTCGCGGACATAGCGGGCGGCTTTGCCGCGGTGGCGCCCGGCGAAGGCGCTTCGCCCTTGGCCGCAATGCCCGCGACATCTGCCTTGAATGCAGAATAGGCGACTTGCCAGCTACCCGTTGAAGACGAACGCCATCAGAAGTTCCGGCTCGGTCACCGGCGCGCGCACGGCGCTGAGCTGGCCCCGGTAGCGGCGCTCGCCGGCGCCGATGACGAAGCCGGTGGTGACCGGCGTGTCGCCGTTGGCGTCGAGCCGGGCGAAGACGTCGGTGACGTTGAGGTCCAGCGCCAGCTTGAGGTCCTGCCGTCCGTCATCGCCCGGTGCGTTCGGCAGTTGGCGCCTGACCAATTGCTGGAAGGACGTGTTGAAGGTCAGGATCTTCTTCGAAGACGACAGCGCGAAGGCGGGCGAGGGGCAGGCGACCAGGATCGCGTTGATCGTGCGGATCGAGGCGAGCTTGCGCAACTCCATGCTTTCCTCGGCCAACCCACGCATGCACGCCACCCGGATCGCGGAGGTGAGGTTGCCCTGGTCGGGATGATTTTCGGCGATCTCCTCGACCAGCATGCCGATCGTGCATTTGCGGCTTTCGGCCATCTGCTTCAGCGATGCCCAGAAGGCACGCTCCAGCCGGATGCCGCGGCGCACGCCGCCGCGCGCCACGACGCGGAACTCCGGGCCGAAATCCTCGGCCGCGAGCGACGGCAGCAGCCGTTCGCGCGAAGTCTCGGGGCGGGCGGCGCTATCGCTCACTCATCGCCTCCTGACGCGCCTTGTTGATCGGCTTCAAAAGGTAGTTGAGGATCGTCTTGCGCCCGGTCTTGATGTCGACCGAGCAGATCATGCCGGGGATGATCGAATAGCTCTTGCCGTTCCTTTGCAGCGTGGATTTCTCGGTCGCGACGCGCACCTGGTAGTAGGGCTCGCCCGTCTTCTGATCGACGAGGCTGTCGGCGGTGATGTTCGAGACCTTGCCCTCGATGCCGCCGAAGATCGAAAAATCATAGGCCGTGACCTTGATCAGCGCGTCCTGATCCGGCTGGATGAAGGCGACATCGCGCGGCGAGACGCGCGCCTCGACCAGCAG
This sequence comes from Mesorhizobium sp. LEGMi-168a, assembly GCF_058312955.1. NCBI lineage: Bacteria > Pseudomonadati > Pseudomonadota > Alphaproteobacteria > Hyphomicrobiales > Phyllobacteriaceae > Mesorhizobium > Mesorhizobium sp. LEGMi-168a. The sequence goes on along the minus strand of NZ_JBZEGV010000020.1, from coordinate 117,935 downwards.
CGTCTCCGAGGTCGGCACGATGCCGGCAACGACAGCGCCCGGCTGGACGAAAGCGCCGAGCGTGTTGACGTCGAGCGTGTTGACGATGCCGTCGACAGGCGAGCGGATATCGGTCCGCGCCACCTTGTCGGTGGCGCCGCGAATGGTCTCGTCGACCACCGATAGGTCGGCCAGCGCCTGCGTCAGGTCGCTCAGCGCCTCCTGCTGCAATTGCAGGCCGAGCTCGTCGACCTGAAGCTGCGCCTCGGTGATCGCCGCCTTGGTCTTCTTGATCGTCTCGCCGGCAAGGTTGAGCTGTCCGTGAAGGTCGGTCTGCTCCCGCTCGACCCGGATCTGCTCGGTCTTGGCCATCAGGCCCTTCTTGACCATCGATTCGACCAGCGCCGTTTCCTGGTCGCTGACGGCAAGGCTCTTGGACAGGCGATCGGAGTTGGCGGTTGCCTCGTCGAGCTCCTTCTCGCGCTGATCGAGACGCGATTTGAGCACCGAGAGCTTCACTTCGAAGTTCTCGCGGCGCGCGACGAGCAGCTTCTGCTCGTTGTCGCAGATTTCCGGCGCGGCTTTCTGGATGTCCGCCGGGCACGGAAACGCCCCCTCGACATTGCCGCCCTGCTCGAATTTGAGCCGCGCGATGCGCGCCTGCAGGGCGCGGGCCTTGGCCTGCTCCTCGCCGAGGCTCGACACATTGCCCGAGTTGTCGAGACGGATGATCAGGTCGTTCTTCTTGACGGTCTGGCCGATCTTGACCGCGATTTCCTGGACGACGCCGGCTTCGCTCGCCTGGATGATCTGCGTCTTGGAGGCGGGAATGACCTTGCCGTCGCCGCGCGCGATCTCATCGACCTCGGCAAAGGATGCCCAGGCGGTGAAGGCCACGAACAGTGCCCCTATGATGTAGACGGACGCCGATGCGAAAAGCGGCGGCCGGTCTTCTTTTGCAAACATTCCCCAACGCCCCGGTCAGGCATTCGCCTTTTGCAATGCCTGGATGACTTGTTCCTTCGCTCCGTCCGCGACCACGCGCCCCTGCTCGATGACGATGAGGCGCTCGACCAGCTCCAGCATGCTGTAGCGATGGGTCGACACGATCAGCGTCGTGTTGCGGTCGAATGCGACCTTGAGCTGCTTGATCAGCTGCCGTTCCGAGGCGAGGTCCATCGAGCCCGACGGCTCGTCCAGGAAGACGATTTTCGGCTTGGTCAGAAGCAGCCGCGCGATCGCCACCGCTTGCCGCTGGCCGCCCGAGAGATTGGTGCCGCGCTCGCCGACATTCATGTCGTAGCCGCGCGGATGGCGCGAGACGAAGTCGTCGACGCCCGCGGCTTTGGCGGCATCGATGATCTCCTCGTCGGTCGCTTCCGGCGCGGCCATCAGAAGGTTTTCCTTGATGGTGCCCGAAAACAGGTCGCCGGCCTGCGCGACGATGCCGACCGCGGCGCGGACTTCCGACGGGTGGTATTGGCGCATGTCGATGCCGTCGATGAGCAACTCGCCGGAAGTCGGCAGGAAGAGCCGGCCGATCAGCCGGCCCATTGTCGTCTTGCCGGAGCCGATGCGGCCGATGATGCCGATCCGCTCGCCTGGCCGGATTGCGATGTTGAGCCCGGTCAGAACCTCGTTTTCGGTGCCGGGATAGGCGAAACCGACATTCTTGAAGAGCATCGCGCCGCTGCGGATCGGCCGGTTGACGAAGCCGACCGTGTCTGGCCGGTCCTCCGGCTGCGACATGATCGTGTTGATGATCCTGAGCGACAGCATGGCCTGCCGGAAGCGGGAGAGCGTGATGGCGATCTGGCCGAGCGGCGCGACTGCCCGGCCGGCCAGCATGACCGTGCCGATGATGGCGCCTGTCGAGACCTGGCCTTCCGAGAAGGCGTAGGCGCCGGCAACCACCAGGGCGACGGTCACCAATTGCTGGATGGCGCCGGTGACGTTGCCTGCAGCCGCCGAAAGCTCCTTGATCTTTTCCGACGTGTTGGCCGCGTTCTTTGAGTGCTCACCCCATTTGCGCAGCAGGTAGGCCTCGGCGCGCAGCGACTTGATCGTCTCCAGCGTGGAGATCGATTCGACCAGAAGCGCCTGGCGCTGCGCTGCTTCGTTCATGGAAGCGGCGACCCGCTTGCCGATGCGCCGCTGTGTCACCAGCCCGACGATGACGGCGATGACGAAGGCCACAGCCGGTATGATTACCAGCCAGTCGCCGATGGCATAGATGACCAGCAGGAAGACGAACACGAAAACCGTATCGATGAAGACGCTGATGGTGTTCGAGGTGAAGAATTCGCGCACGAATTCATATTGTGTGACGCGGTTTGCGTATTCGCCGGTCGATCCGGGCCGCGCCGACAAGGACGAGTTGAGCACCTTCTCGAACAGCAAATAGGAAATCCTGAGGTCCGCCTTGCGCCCGGCATAATCGATGAGCGAGGCGCGGGCCGTCTTCAGCAGCAGGTCGAACACGATCGCCGCGCCGATCCCGAGCGCCAGCACCCAGAGCGTCGATATCGCCTTGTTCGGCAGGATGCGGTCGTAGACGTTCATGGTGAAGATCGGCGAGGCGATCGCCAGCAGGTTGATGAAGACCGCCGACAGCACGACCTTCGAATAGGTGCGCCAGAACGCGCCCATCGTTCCGGTCAGCCAATGGCGCCTTTCGATCCTCGGCGCCGTACCGACCGTCATCTCCTCGGCGGTGTTGGCATAGGTGATCGAGAACGAGGCGCCGCCGCTGATATAGCTCTCGGCGAGCTCCGATTTGCCGATCGTGGTGCGGCCGTCTTCCTGCGGGGCCGTCAGATATTGCCCGGTCTCGGTCTCGGCGAGCAGCGCAACCGGCAACTGGCTGGCGCGGAAGACGATGGCCGGAAGATCGACGCGGCCGCGCACGAAATCGCGATGGCTGAAGGCCTGGGTCTCGAGGCCGATACGTTCGGCGAGGTGCCTGATGTCGTCGGGATCGATGCGCGTGTCCGAAATCGGCACCCCGGCAAACAGCACGGTCTCCGCGCTCGGCCGGCCGAGATAGGCTGCAATCGCCGAGAAGCAGGCTTTGAAAGCCTCCTTGGGCGAGATGATGTTAGGTTGTTGGTTCACGATCCGCCCCGAAGGACCTGAGATCGATGCTTACATCGGCTGCTTCTTCCTGACCGGCGCGAGGATGTCGAACGGCAGATCGTTCTTCTGCTCCGACGGTGTGCGCGCATAGGTTTCGGTATCGGCCGTTGCCGGCACGCCGAATTCCGTTCGCGCGTAGGCCGCCGATTGCTTGGCCGGCTGGATGTTCAATGTCTTCAGCAACTCTCCGGTCGCGGCCAGCAGTCGGTATTCGGCGAACAGCGACGCATAGGAAGATGTGTCGGCCAGCGTCGCTGTGTTGAAGCGCGTGTTCTGCGCGTCGAGCACGTCGAGCAGCGAGCGCTGTCCAACCTTGAACTGCTCGCGGTAGGACGCGACCAGCTTTTCGTTGGTGGCTGCCTGCAGCCGCAGCGTCTGCGAAAGTTCCGCCTGGCGGAAGCGGCGGTCCCATGAGGTGCGCACGGCTTCCTCGATCTCGCGCAGCACCTGATGCAACGCAAGACGCTGCTCGCTGGTGCGGCGGATCTGCTCCTGCTCGTTGGCCTTGTCGATGCCGCCGCGATAGAGGTTCCAGCGCAGCACGACGCGCGCCTGCAGGTCGCTGGTGTCGCCATCGTCGCCGTCGATATCATAGCCGCCTCGGGCGACGCCCTCGGCAGTGATCGTGGGGCCGAATTTCGCCCGCGCGGCGTCGACCAGTGAAGCCGCCGCGTCGATGTCGCTGTTGGCCATATGGACGCGCGGATTGTTCTGCCTGGCGAGCCCGATCGCGTCATCGAGAGAGCGCGGCAGCGCGCCGGCCACATCGGCCGGCCGCGACGGATTGGTCAGCGGCTTGCCGACATTCTTGAAGAAGCGGATCTTGGCCGCCTCCAGTTCCTCTGCGGCCTCCTGCATCCGCGCCTTGGCGGCGTAAAGCCGCTCCTCAGCCTGCTGCCGGTCGGCATCGTTGAGCGCGCCGCCCGCGATGCCCTGCTTGATGTCGCCGAGTATAGACTGATGGAAGGCGAGGTTCTTCTTCGCTTCGGCGACGATCGACGCCTGCAGCATGTATTCAAGATAGTCCTGGACGACGGAAAGCCCGATGAACTCCGACCGCTCCAGCACCCTGAAGGACGCCCCGTCGACGCGCGAGGCCTGGCGATTCAATTCGGCCCGCCTTGCCCCGCTGTCATAAAGCGTCTGCGTAACGGTGAGATCGGCCTCGTTCGGGGAGAGGGCGTCATCGTCCTCGCCAAGCGCGCGCCGGGAAGAATTGTCCAGGCGGCGAACGCCGGTCGACGCTTCCAGATCGACGCTGGGAAGATAGAGGCCCTTCGCCTGGCGCAGCTCGAATTCGATGGCTTCGCGGTTTTCTATCGCCTGCCCAATCTCAGGATTGGACTCGACGGCGACTGCTACGGCTTCCTTGAGTGTGAGTGCGCTGGCGCTTCCGCAAGCCAATATCGACACCGTCATGGCAAGCGCAAGGCGCCAGCCGACGGTCACATTACCCGTCCTGGTCATTTTTACCCCGTGACTATCCCCGCGCCTTATTGTTTTTGTCGGCGCTTATTTGCCCAAGCCTGCCACCGGAGCTTGCGACGAGTATCTATCAGATTTTTCGAGGATGTGAGCGCTTAATGATTTAGAGGCGCCTAAAAGCGAGGTTTCCGACCATTAGTCTCGGCGGTTGTAGCAAAAATGGCACAGAAACGGTGCCCGCCTGGATTGATATTCGGCTGAAACCGACGGCGATCACGATTGTCCTTAACAAATAACCGGTCCGCATGAGGAATCGCCGAGCGCCCGTGAACAGCGCCATCCTCCGGCAAAATCGAGTCCTGGGCGCGAGCTGCCATCGCGGCCTTCCTGAAAGTCGGCCTTGCCGGAGCATCCCGCTGGTCGCGCTGAGAAAGCCGGAAGGCTGCGGATTGCTGGGGCAAATCTGCTGCGGTTCTGCAAGGCATGCACCTGAAAATGCCATCTGTGGCTGGTTTTGTTGGCAAACGGGGGCCGTTCCCTGTATTGCGGGCCGAAGCAAAGCATGGACGTTCTTGTATGACAAATGTCGCCCTGACCGGGCTTGCCCGCGATCTCGCCCGGCGCGCCGCCGAGGGCCGTCCCGTGCGCATCGGCGTCATCGGCTCCGGCGAGATGGGCACCGACCTGGTGACTCAGGGCATGCTGATGCCGGGCATTTCGGTCGCGGCCATCTCCACGCGCCGCCCGCACACGGCCCGCGACGCGATTCGCATCGCTTATGGCGACGACGCGATGGCTGCGGAAGCCGATAGCGCCTCCAAGGTCAGCCAGGCGATCGAAAGCGGCAGGATCGCGATCACCTCGAACGAGATGCTAGTCACCAATCCATTGATCGACGTCGTCATCGATGCCACGGGAAAACCCGGCGTCGCCGCCGATTTCGACCTGATGGCCATGGAGCATGGCAAGCATCTGGTGATGATGAATGTCGAGGCCGACGTCACCATCGGCTGCTATCTGAAGCAGCAGGCCGACCGGCTGGGTGTGGTCTATTCGGTCGGCGCTGGCGACGAGCCGTCGAGTTGCATGGAACTGATAGAGTTCGCCTCGGCGCTCGGCTACACCATCGTCTCGGCCGGCAAGGGCAAGAACAACCCGCTCAATCACGATGCCGTTCCGGACGACTATCGCGAAGAAGCGCTGCGCCGGAACATGAACCCGCGCATGCTGGTCGAGTTCGTCGACGGTTCGAAAACCATGGTCGAGATGTGCGCCATCGCCAACGCCACCGGCCTTGTGCCCGATGTCCCAGGCATGCATGGCCCCAGGGCCGATCGCGACCAACTGGCCAAGGTGCTCGTCCCGCTCGAGGACGGCGGCATCCTGTCGAAGAAGGGCGTCGTCGACTACACGATCGGCAAGGGCGTGGCGCCCGGCGTCTTCGTCATCGTCGAGGCGACGCATCCGCGCGTCGTCGAGCGAATGGATGACCTCCATGTCGGCCACGGCCCCTATTACAGCTTCTTCAGGCCATACCACCTGACCTCGCTGGAGGTGCCGCTGACGGCGGCCCGCATCATGCTCTACAGCCGGCCGGACATGGTGCCGCTGCCAAAACCGGTGGCCGAGGTCTGCGCGGTCGCCAAGCGCGATCTCGCCGCCGGCGAGACCTTCGACGCCATCGGCGAGACCTGCTACCGCTCCTGGACCATGACGGTGGCCGAGGCGCGCGCCAGCCGCGCCGTGCCCGTCGGACTGCTCGAAGGCGGCAAGGTGCTGAAGCCGGTCAGGAAGGGCGAATTGCTGACCGCCGACAATGCGGCGCCCGACCGGACGACCAGGCTGTACGCCTTGCGCAAGCTGCAGGACGAGATGTTGTACGGCGGAGTGAGCGCTACTTCCCCAGCTCTATCGACCTGAGCCGCGCCGCTTCCACCGCGTCGGTCAAAAGCTTCGTCAGCCGGTCTTCGCCCATCAGCACGGCAAGTGCTGCGGCGGTGGTGCCGTTGGGGCTGGTGACCTGCTGGCGCAGGACGCCCGGCTCTTCGTCGCTTTCGGCGGCGAGCGAGGCGGCGCCGTAGACGGTCTGCATGGCGAGCAGCTTGGCGGTCTCGGCCGGCAAGCCGGCCTTCTCGGCGGCGACCGTCAGCGCTTCGATGAAATGGAAGATATAGGCCGGGCCGGAACCGGAGACCGCCGTCACCGCGTCCATCAGGCTCTCGTCATCGATGGTCGTCACGACGCCGCTCGCCGAGAGCAGCTCGGCGACGAAACGCCTGACGTCGTCTAAGACCAGCGGGTTGGAAAACACCACCATCATGCCCTTGCCGATCGCCGCCGGGGTGTTCGGCATGCAGCGGACAATCGGCGCGAGATCGCCGAGGATCTCCGCGAAAGTGGCGACTGGCGTTCCGGCGGCGATGCTGACGAAGGTGGTCCTGCCATCGCCGAAGCGCTTGTAGCTTGCCGTCACATCGCGGATCACCTGCGGCTTCACGGCAATGACGACGAGATCAGGGGCGGCATCAGCCGGAATGGCGGAAGCGTCGGCGGCGGCATCGCAGCCCAGCGCCTCGGCGCGCTTGCGCAATTCGGCATTGGGCTCGACCACGAACACCGCCGACGGCTCGAGCTTGCCGGATTTCAGCCAGCTCGAGAGCATGGCGTAACCCATATTGCCGCAACCGGCGAGAACGAGCCTGATGGTCATGAAAACCTCCGCAAAGACGGCTCTCCTTAGCCGCTTGCGCGGCCGCGGAAAAGTCCAGTCTTAAGGAGATCGATCGGCCAGCAATTCCAGGCACGGGGAATGAGCGCTTCCGCATCTTCCGGCAGACCGAACCTCTGGCCACGTTGCGCAGCCATGAATTTAATGCCCATGACTGGACAGCTCCCAAGCGTTCCAAGAATATGGAATCCGGGCCTTTGCGCATGCAGTTGCGAATGGGCATCCCAAGGAGGCGGCCATGAGGAGCGATACCGAATATCTGCATTTGGCCGTGGAGATCGCGACCGAAAGCCGGGCCAATGGCAATCATCCCTTCGGGGCGCTCCTGGTCGGGCCGGAGGGCGACGTGCTCCTTTCATCGGGCAACACCTACGCGCGGGATCGGGGCGTTGGCCACGCAGAGGCAAATGTCGCCCGCGCGGCCGCGCAGCAATACGCCCCGACCTTTCTCGAGCGATGCACGCTGGTGACCTCGGTCGAGCCGTGCTGCATGTGCGCCGGGGCCTGTTACTGGGCCGGCATCGGCACCGTGGTCTACGGACTGAGCGAAAGGCGGTTGGCCGAGCTGACCGGAGACAACCCGGAGAATCTGACCCTCGATCTGAGCTGTCACCAGGTGTTCGCCGCCGGACGGCGCCATGTAGCGATCCGTGGCCCATTCCCTGAACTCGAAGAAGAGATCGTAAACGACCACAAGGATTTCTGGTGACGGAAGCCATCACAAAGGGTGGTGTCGACGAAGAGTCCGTAGCCTCTGCGGCGCCATTAGCTCCAGTCGACAGCCTGCTGATTTAGTAGGAGCGACGCCCGGGGATCGGCCGCAGCGAAACCTGCCTCAGGCCGAGCACGCTGAGCACGAAGAACAGCCAGACGGGATCGGCGCGGCGGAAGAAGAAGCTTTCGAGAAAACCGTTCAGCGCCGCGAACAGCACCACCATCATGAAGAAGTCGCCGAGATAGATGTTCTCCTTGCGCGGCGGGATGCGCATGTAGTCCCTGAGCGGTGCGATCAGGAAAGTGTAGACGGCGACGCCAAGCGCGGGGATGCCCATCAGCACAGCGATGTCGAGATAACCGTCATGGCCGTGCACGATGTTGCGGATGTCCCAGGGCCGGTCGAAGGGCTGGTCCTGGTTGAGCAGCAGCGGCGTTCCCCAGAAGCTTTCATAGCCGTAACCGGTCCAGGGCCTCTTCGCCAGCATCTCGCCGGCGAACTCCCATAGCGTCGTGCGGCCGGTATAGGTGAGATCCGGAAAATAGACCGCCGCCAGGTGCTTCACCGGCGCAATGAAGACGATGCCGAGCGTGCCGACCGCCGTCGCGACGATCGCCAGAGCGAACAGGATCGGCGTGCCGAGCCGCATGCCGATGAGGCTGGGCAGCACCACGATCAGGATCGAGAACGGCACCAGCCCGACGGTCGTCTTCGAGCCGGTGTGCAGCATGAAGATCATGGCGGCTGAGAAGATGCCCGCGCCCCACCAGCGTTGGCCGCGCCGCCAGAGATAGAGCCCGGCGAAGCTGAAGCAGGCCATCACCGGCCCCGCGATGTTCTTGTGGGTGAAGACGCCGCGCCACAGGCCCGCATGTTCGGGCTCCTGCGAATCGGTGGTGTGAAGCGCCTCATGCGGAAAGACGATGAGCCCGACATAGGAGAGGCCCATCACCACCACGGCGGTGAAGATGATGACCCTGGCGAAGGAGTCGGCATCGCGCGGCAGCACCAGGATCGTCGCCATGGTGATGATGCCGATCATGGTGAAGGAGGCGGCGCGCATCGCCGACGGCGGATCGGTGGCAAGGATCACCGACAGGAAGAAGAAGCCCAGCATCAGCGCCCAGGATGGGCTGATGAGCGAGCGCACCACGCGCGGGTCGGCGAAGGCGAGCAGCGAGAAGATCGAGATGGCGCCGAGCGAGCCGAAGCCGAGCTGGTTGACGATGTCGCCGCCATCGCCGGTGAGTTCGGCGCCGGCCGGCTGGAAGGGACGGAAGGAGACGATGATGACGGTAAAGAGCAGCGCCGCGACGGCCGTCGCAACACCCTCGCGCGTGAAAGCGGCGCTGAGCGGCGCGCGCTCAGTTCTTCTCAGGCTGTCGGTACTGCTCATTGGCATATCCGAATTCGGCAAGCACCCGGCCGAGCGCGACATAGACGGGATAGAGGCCTGTTGCCAGCGACCCCGTGCGCGCCAGCCTTGTGGCGCCGCGCAGCGGCGAGGCGGCAAGCAGCGCCAGGCTCTTCAGCAAAACCTTGGTCCCTGAGAACGGCGTGCCGGCACGCTTCTTCTTTTCCACCAGGGTGGAGATGACCCCGTTGCGCAGGCTGCGGGCGCGGATCCAGTCGGCTTCCACGCGCCGGGCCGGGACCGTTTCCCTGACCCTTGCCTCCGCGCACCAGCCGAGCGCGAAACCCTTCTGCGCCGAGCGGCTCAGGAAATCGGAATCGCCGCCGCCCATGAAGTTGAACCTGAGATCGAGGAAGGGCGGTCCCATAGCGACAAGCACATTGCGCCCGACCAGCAGATTGCCGGACGAATAGAGCGCCGGCACGCGGCCCGTTTCGCGGTATGGCGGCGCGAAGACCGGGTGGTCGGCCCATCTCGCATGGGAGGGATCGGCGAAGACCGGCACTTGCGGTCCGCCGACGATGTCGGCCCGAAGCGTCTCGGCGGCCTTGCACATACGCTCCAGCCAGTCGGGCTCGGCGATCTCGTCGTCGTCGATGACGAGAAGATGCTGGAAGTTGGGGAAGTGCAGCATCGCCGTCTGCCAGCCGGCATTGTAGGCGCTGCAATTGCCGCGCTCATGCGCGACGATGACCAGGCCCGGCATCTCGCCGCGCTCGAACAGCGGCAATGCCGCCTTGGCGCCCTCGCGCGCCTCGGCCTCGTTCTCCATGACGATGACGGCGAAGTGGCGCGCGGTTTTCTGGGCCTTGAGCGATGCCAGCGTTTCCAGGAGCAGTTGCGGCCGCTTGAATGTCGGCAGCGTGACGACCGCCTCGACGGTCTCGGCGGCGAGCCCCGGAGACCGCCCCGCGATCGATACCCCCGCGATCGATACCAAAGCGTCCGATGGCAAAGGGATCATCCGTTTCCAGCTGTGTGGGTCCGGCCTTCGATAGCAGCCCGATGATAACGCTTCGTTAATCACCTTTCGCGGCGGTCCCCACGAAACCGAGGCGCTCGGCCTTTGGGGGTGCCATTTAATCAAGGCTTCACCGCGTTCTGCTACCGGCTACACCAATGGATAGGTGAGATGCATCTGCTGTTCGCCACATCAATCGTGCCCGACGGCGCCCTCGCTTCGGGCTACGAGATTGCCAACGCCGCGATCATCGACGCGCTGCGGCGTGCCGGCGCGCGCGTGACGGTGATCGGCTTCAGCTGGCCGGGAAAGCCCGCCGCCGATCCTGAGAACACCATCGTCCTCGGCGCCATCGACGTGCGTACCGAAAGCGCCTCGCCGCGGCAGAAGCTCGCCTGGGTGGGCAAGGCGATGCGCACGGGCCTCACCTTTTCGTCCGTCAAGCTGCGCGTCGTTTCCGATGCGGATGTCCGCGCGGCGATCGAGCGCGCCGGCCCGTTCGACGGCTATGTCCTGAATTCCGTGCAATTTGCCGGCGCCTTCGAAAGTGTCCTGGGCGGCCGGCCGTCGATCTTCGTCGCGCACAATGTCGAGCATCGCTCGGCCGAGGAGAATGCCGCTGCGGCCGGCAGTGTCCTTCAACGCTGGCTGTTCCGCCGCGAGGCCAGGCTGCTCGAGGTCATGGAGAAGCGTCTGTGCCGCGCCGCGCGCTTCGTCTTCACGCTGGCCGAAGAGGACCGCGCGGCGCTCGGCGTTGCGTCCGACGACCGCTCGGCGGTGCTGCCGCTGGTGACGCGCGCCGAGGCGCCGGCGAACAAAGGCCCGCGCCGCATCGACTGCGACGCGGCGCTGATCGGCACCTGGACCTGGCAGCCCAACCGCATCGGCCTCGACTGGTTCTTGACCAAGGTCGTCCCGCGTCTCAGGCCGGATTTCCGCATCAGGATCGCCGGCAACATGCCGTCGGGCGTGACCTCGACACATCCCGGCATCCAGTTCGTCGGAAGGGTTCCGGACGCCCAGGCTTTCGTGCGCGGCGGCGCCGTCGTTCCGCTGATCAGCACCGCCGGCAGCGGCGTGCAGCTGAAGACCATCGAGACCTTCGAGCTTGGCCTGCCTTCCGTCGCCACCGGCCGCTCGCTGCGCGGCATCGGCTACCGGCCGCAAAACTGTGTCGTGACCGATGATCCTGTCGCCTTCGCCTCGGCGCTCGAGGCCGCGGCAGCCGATGTCCGCGACGTCGACGGCAGCGCCTTTCATCGCCGGCAACTCCGGGCGCTCGATGCCGCGGTCCGGCTTGGGCTGGAGAAGCTCGGCACCGTCAGGCGGGAGGTTGCTGCATGAACATGCATGCCGCCCGCTCCGCCTTCGGCTTCGACACGCTGAAGACGATCCTCGGCATCTCCGTCCTCGCCATTCGCTGGGACGATGCCGTCACACTGCTTTCCCGGCTGGTCGCCGAGCGGCGCTTCACCAAGGTGAGCTTCCTCAACGCGCACAATGCCAACCTCGCCTACAGCGATCCGGTGTTTGCCGAAGCGCTCGACGACTTCCTCGTGCTGCCGGACGGCGTCGGCGTCGACATTGCCGCAAAGCTGCTCTACGGCGCGCCTTTCCCCGACAATCTCAACGGTACCGATTTCGTGCCCGCCTTTCTGCAGGCATCGACACGGCCGCTGACCGTGGCGTTGCTTGGCGCGACGCGGGTCAATGCCGAGGCGGCGTCCGTCAAGCTTTCGGCGCTCGCCGTGCAGCACAAATTCGTGGTCGTCCATGACGGTTATTTTTCCCCGGCCGAGGAGCCGGCGATCGTCGAGCGCATCGCCCGGCTGCGGCCGGACGTGCTGCTGGTCGCCATGGGCGTGCCGCGTCAGGAATTGTGGATCGCGCGCCATATCGATGCCCGTCATTGCATACTGCCGATCGCGGTCGGCGCGCTGCTCGATTTTCTGAGCGGCACCGTGCCGCGCGCGCCGCTGTGGATGCGGCGCCTGCGGCTCGAATGGCTGTTTCGCCTCTGGATCGAACCCGGCCGCCTGTGGCGCCGCTATGTGGTCGGCAATCCGCTCTTCCTGTGGCGTGTCCTCAAGCAGAAATTGTCGCACGGACCGCGGCCGGCGGAGGCGCGCCGTTGAACAGCCGTTTCGTGCCCGCCGCCGCCGCCAGGATCGAGCCGCTGCCGCGCACGCCTTCGGCCGCGGTCGTGACGGCGAGCTACGCGCCGGATTTCGAGCGCTGCCGGCTGTTGTGCGAGACGATGGACCGCCATCTGACCGGCGTCGCGCGGCACTACATCCTTGTCGAGCACCGTGACGTGGCCTTGTTTCGCCAGCTCGAGGGCAGCCGCCGCACGATCGTCGACGAGCGGGACCTGCTGCCGCGCTGGCTGCGGGCTTTTGACGATCCGCTCAGCCTGTTCCGCCGCCGCGTCTGGCTGAGTTTCAGGACCCAGCCGCTGCGTGGCTGGCATGTGCAGCAGCTTCGCCGCATCGCCATTGCCATGGATGCCAGGGAGGATGTGCTCGTCTTTTGCGATTCCGATGTCGCCTTCCTCAAGCCGTTCGACGCGAACGCCTTCTGGCGCGACGGCCAGGTCCGGCTGTTCCGGCGCGATGGCGTGCTGGCCAATGACGGCCACGACGAGCATCGCATCTGGTCGCGCAATGCCGGCTCGACGCTCGGCATCGACCCGACAAAGACTTCGACCCACGATTACATCTCGACGCTGATCGCCTGGCGCCGCGAGACAGTCAACGCGATGTGCGAGCGGATCGAGAAAATGCACAGGCGCGACTGGGTCAGCGTCGTCGGCGCGGCGCGCAAATTCTCCGAATGCATGCTCTACGGCCGTTATGTCGACGACGTGCTGGAAGGGGCGGGTCATTTCCATGGCTCAGAAGAATTCTGCCGCGTCCACTGGAATGGCCAGGCGCTGTCGGACGAGGAGTTCCGCCGCTTCGTCGACGTCATGGCGCCCGAGCAGGTGGCGATCGGCATGCAGTCCTTCATCGGCACCGATGTCAGCCGCATTCGCCGCCTGATCGGGCTCGACTAGCCGCGTCGAGATTCAGGTCAGGCTGGCATCACCTGAATCTAATGCATGTCGTCCAAAAGTGTGCAGCGGTTTTGGGATAACGACATGCATAAAAAGAAAGACTTAAAGCGCGTCACCTGAATCCGTTTCAGCGCGACGCGCTTTAGTGGATCGAGTCTAACGCTTGGTTCCCGCGTTTGGCGGCGGCAAGGCTTTGAAAGCGGCATAAGTCAGGTACAGTCCAAGGACCAGCGTAATCGCGGCATAGATGTAGAAAAGGTTTTCGAAATGGAACATCGCGAAATAGGTCGCCAGTGCTTCCGATGAAAGGAAGAGCAGGAGCAAGCCACGGATCAGGATTGTCCACCCGATGAGGGTGACGACGACAGGCAGGATTCCGCCTGCCCACACGTTGTGCCCGAGCACCATGGCGAGACCCGCAATCGATGCAATCATGCCGATAAACAGGACAAGCGGTGGGTCCTGAATGAGCCTGGGCACGGTCGCGACAAACGACTGTTTGTGCATGAGCATGAATAGCGCGCTGAGAATAAAGAACAGGCCAATTAGTCTGCCGAGAAAAATCGTACGAGGTAGCATGGTTGCCTCCCGAACTCACACAGAGCCGTGCGGCGGCTATCTTACACCTCGGCTGGGCTCAAGTGTCTGATTTTCACCACTAGATTGCCTTGGCCGGCCGTCGCATCGCCGAGTAGGTCAGTAGCATCGAGGCGAGATAGAGCAGCAGGAAGACGATGTTGAGCGACAGCACCAGGTTGGGCGTGTCGGGGATCGTCGTCAGCACATAGGTGAGCAGCACTGCCTTGAGGCCGGCGAGCAGGCCGAGATTGATCGCCCGCACCGCGGTCTGGCCGCGCGCGAACAGCAGCTCGGCCTGGTATTCGACGAGATTGCGCAGGCCCGGCACGCAGACTGCAAGCGCCACCAAGGGTGCTGCCTCGGCGACATTCCTGCCGAGCGCATTGGGGAAGAAATGCAGCACGACGCCGAGCGACAAGAGCGCCAGCGTCGAGACCAGGAACACGCCGCCTTCGATGCCGCTCTTGACCGCCAACCGCGACAGGAGTTCGGGCGCGCGCATCATGCGCTGCACCAGCATCATCGAGAAGGTGCGGATCGGGATTGCCGTGAGGTCCACCAGCCGCATGATGATGGCGTAGATGCCGGCGAGGTGCGGTCCGCCGATCGACAGCACTAGCAGCTTGTCGAACTCCATCTGCAAATAGAACAGCACCTCGGCCCCCGCGACATAGAGGGAATCGGCGAGTCGTCTGAAGTAAAGCTCCGTGCGCAGCCTGAGCCGCTGGCGCGGGTAGAAGAAGGCGAAAGCGACGAATAGAGAGGCGGCATTGGCGCCGATGTAGAACCATGACCAGACGCCGATGGTACGTTGCGCGGCGAGCATGAATAGCACCGCGCCGACTGCCCTGAGCGCCGTCGCCAGGATTGCCAGCACCGCGGCGCGGCCGAACTTGCCGAGGCCGTTGTTGACGATGAGCACCACCTCGACCGCTCGCCACAAAAGCGCTTCGGCAAAGACGACCGCGGCGAAGACCGACAGCGGCACCGTGCCGGCGAAGAAGATCAGGTAGACGCCATAAGAAGCGGCGGCGAGGACCGGCAGCGAGGCCACACCGAGCAGCAGGAAGCCGGCGGTGAAAGTGCCGATCAGATTCCGGCGAATCGTCGCCGTGCGGTAGAGCGCCGAGATGAAGCCGAAGGCGAGGATGCGCGACAACATCACACCTGCCGCCGACGCCGTGGCGAACATGCCGAACTCGGCGATGGACAGCGTGTTGGCCAAGGCCACGAAATAGGCGAGCGAGAACACCAGCCGCCCGCCGGCGCCGCTGACCGCCGACAAATAGTCGAAAACCAGCTTCCGGCGCGCGGCCACAAAGTGGCCGATCCGCGCGAGCGTCCGCCTTTGCGGTATGTCGCTGGTCTGGGTCATAGATTGGCCAAAGCATAGGCCAGAAAGCTTAACGTGCCGTTCTGGCGGCGCCCCGGCGGCCTGGGAAAGGCTGCAACCGAGGCGAGAAACTATGTTTCCCTGGCTCCAAAATTAACCTTTTATTTTCCATGCCTGTTTAGCGTGACTTAACGATTGGCCGACCGCCGCTCCCAAGCCGCCAGAGAGTAAGTTCCAGGACATGGTCGACAGGGATAACCGTGACGATTGGAGACGCGAGCGCTCTTTGCTTGCGCTCGGCCAGGCCGTACGCGGCGAGGACAGCCCGGACGCATCGCTGGTTTCCATCGGCGACAAGGCCAACCCTTCCTGGCGGGAGGATGCCGCGGCGCGCCACCGCGCCGCGCGCTTCGAGCGCGAAGGGCGGTCGAGCCCGCAGCCCGCGAACACCGACGAACCCGGCCAACCTCAGGTCGATCCGATTTCGGAAACGATCCGGGCCGAGGACGGCTGGGCCGAGCGAGAAGTCTATCCGCAAATCGGACAGCGCGAAGAGAACCGCCCCCCGGACAATTCCTCTCCGGCCACGTTCGAACCGCGCTATGCGCAACCTCGCTACGCAAGCCGGCCGCCGGCCGGCACCGACGCACAGGAATGGAAACCGCTGATCGACCCGATGCAGGTCGTTCGCGGCATCACGCGCTCCAAGGCGCTGATCCTGTCGACAACAATCCTGGGGGCCGCGCTCGGCATCGCAATCGCGCTGTCGACGCCGAAGAAATACGAGGCCACCACCGAGGTCATCGTCGACCCGCGCGACCTCAAGCTCACCGATCGCGACCTGACGCAGAATGTGATCGCCTCGGATGCGACGCTCGCCATCGTCGAGAACCAGGTCCGCATCCTCACCTCGGGCACGGTCCTCAATAAGGTCGTCACAGACCTCAACCTCACCAATGACCCTGAATTCAACGGCAAGGGAACGGGCGGTATCGGTCTGATGTCGATGCTCCGCTCGATCCTGTCGCGGCAGGATGCGCAGGGCCCTGCCGACGAGGCGCGCCGGCGCGCGCTGGCGGTCGGCAATCTGGCGGAGAGCCTGGACGTCGAGCGCGGCGGCAAGACTTTCGTCGTCTCGATTACCGCCACGACCCAGAATCCCGACAAGTCGGCCTTGATCGCCAACACCATGAGGACGGCGTTCCAGCAGATCTCCAGCGAACTCCAGTCCAACACGGCGGGCCGCGCAAATGACGAGCTCACGGCCAGGCTCGACGAGTTGCGCAAGGGTGTCGAGGCGGCCGAGCGCAAGGTGGAGGATTTCAGGGCCACGCATGACCTTGTCGACGCCCAGGGTCATCTGATCAGCGACGACCAGATGCTGAAGCTCAACGAGCAGCTCTCCGTCGCCCGCGCCCGCACGCTGGAGCTCAACGCCCGCGCCGCCTCGGCGCGCGCGTTGAACGTCAACTCGGTTCTCAACGGTACTTTGCCGGAAGAGATCAACTCCAACACGATGGGTGAGCTGCGCTCGCAATATGCGGCGCTGAAACAGGAAGCCGATCGTGCCGCCATCAAGTTCGGGCCGCGGCATCCGGAGCTGCAGGCGCTCAACGCCCAGCTTGCCGGTGCGCGCGAACGCATCGGCGCCGAATTGCAGCGCATCGCGTCCTCGCTGCAGGTCGATCTGAAGCGCTCCGTGCAGCTCGAGCAGGACCTTGCCTCGCGTCTGGCGCAGGCCAAGGTGCAGAGCGGCGACGTCAACAACGATCTGGTTTCGCTGCGTGAGTTCGAGCGCGAGGCGGCCGCCAAGCGCTCGGTCTACGAGCAGTTCCTGCTGCGCGCCAAGGAGACCGGCGAGCAGAAGGACATCAACACCGCCAACATCAGCTTGATCTCGGAGGCCTATGCGCCGCTCGAGGCCAAGGGGCCGTCGCGCGCCGTCAAGGCGCTGGCCGGCCTGCTTGCCGGCTTCTTCGTCGGTATCGGCCTCGGCGCGCTGCGCGGCATCTATGCCAGCCTGCGCGAGACGGCGGACACCCGCTCACGCCGCAAACCCGAAGAGCGTGCCCCGGCTTTCGAGGACAAGGCATATCGGGCCGCGCCGCCGAGCCCTCCGCCACCCCCGCTCGCGCCAGCTGCACCGCTCGCGCCATCGCTTGCCCCGGCCAAGGATACCGGCCGGACGGGCTTCTTCGGATCGCTGGCTTCGCTGCGCAACTTCATGCTGCGCCGGTCGGACGACCTAAACGATGCCGACTTGGGCCAATTTGCAGTCACCCGGGACTCGCCGAGATCGGAGCGTGGCTTCGAGTCGCCGCCTGTGCAAACCCGCGCCTATAGTCCGGGCTACCCGCAGCCCGCGGAACCATCCGACGACGCCTACGCCTCGTCGGCGGCACCTTCCCATCCGCAACCGCCGGTCGCCGAGGCGCGCCAGTCCTCGGTCGATCAGCAGAGCCAGGTCGACGAGCTCCGCGCCAGCCTGCGCGAGTTCCGCGAGGCGGTGCGCGACCTGACCGAAAGCCGCACGCGCCGCCGCTATTTCTAAAGGGCGCAGCCTCCGATAAAAGCAGCCGGTTTCGGGTTTACGGCATCCGACGACGTTTTGACGGGATTGCGTGGTCGAATTTTCGTGAAAATGCCGCGCTGCATTCGACCGTCCGCGCTCGGCGCCTGGCGGATCGCGATGCTGGATTGAGGATCAGGCTGCGTGCGAGCGCGGCCGTGGAACAGTGTTGAAGGTGAATGATGGCCGAAGTGATCGACGGAAAGAAAGTCGCCGAAGACGTGGTTAAAAAGGTCAAGGCGCTGACCGCCGAGCTGTCGGCCAGGGGCGCGACCCGGCCTGGCTTGGCCGTGGTGATCGTCGGCGAGGATCCGGCGAGCCAGGTCTACGTCGGCTCGAAATCGCGCACGGCCAAGGAATGCGGCTTCCATTCGCTCCAGCACACGCTGCCGGCCGAGACCACCGAGGCGGAGCTGCTGAAGATCATCGGCGACCTCAACGCCGATCCGTCGGTCCATGGCATCCTCGTGCAGCTGCCGCTGCCTGGCCACATCGACGCCGGCAAGGTCATCCAGACGATCGCGCCGGAGAAGGATGTCGACGGCTTCCACTTCATCAATGTCGGCAAGCTCGGCACCGGCGAGCTCGACACGGCGTTCGTGCCCTGCACACCCGCAGGCTCGATGCTGTTGATCGAGCGCGTGCGCGGCAGGGATCTGTCCGGCCTCAACGCCGTCGTCGTCGGCCGCTCCAACATCGTCGGCAAGCCGATGGCCAACCTGCTGCTCGCCGCCAACTGCACGGTCACTATCGCGCACAGCCGCACCAAGGACCTGCCGGCACTGGCCCGCACCGCCGATATCCTGGTCGCCGCCGTCGGCCGCCCGGAAATGGTCAAGGGCGACTGGGTGAAGCCCGGCGCCACTGTCATCGATGTCGGCATCAACCGCATTCCCGCTCCGGAAAAGGGTGAGGGCAAGTCACGGCTGGTCGGCGACGTCGCCTATGCCGAAGCAGCCAAGGCCGCCGGCGCCATCACGCCCGTGCCCGGCGGCGTCGGGCCGATGACCATTGCCATGCTGATGGCCAACACTGTAGCTTCCGCCTACCTCGCGGCCGGATTGAAGCGGCCGACCTTCTGATCAGAAAGCCTTAGCGTTGCCGAACGTATCTGCTTCCGTTGAACGGCCGGTCATGAACGATCCCGTTCAAGGGGGGAGGCAGTTCGGCTTCCTGCTGGTCGACAAGTTCTCGATGTTCTCGCTTGCCGCGGCGATCGACTGTTTCCGTTCGGCGAACCGTCTGCTTGGCCGCGATTACTACGGTTGGACGACGATTTCGGCCGACGGCGACGCGGTCATGGCCTCCAACGGCCTGCCGCTCAAGATCGACTATTCCGTCGCCGATATGCCGCCGGTCGACATCCTGTTCGTGTCGGTCGGGCTCACCACCGAATTTCCGGGCAAGAGCAAGGTGCTGGCGGCGCTGCGCAGCTGGGGCCGGCGCGGCAATGCGCTCGGCGCGCTGTCGGTCGGCTCTTACCTGCTCGCCGAGGCCGGACAGCTCGACGGCTACCGCTGCACCATCCACTGGGAAAACCGCGCCGGCTTCATGGAGCGCTTCCCCGACATCAACTGCACCGGCAACGTCTTCGAGATCGACCGCAAGCGTTACACTTGCGCCGGCGGCACCACCTCGATCGACTTGATGCTGGAGATCGTGCGCGGCGATTTCGGCTCGAACCTCGCCAATGGCGTCGCCAACCAGTTCCAGCACGAGCGCATCCGCTCGGCCGGCGACCGCCAGCGTGTCGGCCCCGAGCGCGATCTCACCGGCAAGTCGGAGAAGCTTCGGCGCATCGTCGAGCTGATGGCCGACCATCTCGACGAGCCGCTGTCGGCGGTGCAGCTTGCCAAGTCGGCGGGCCTGTCGGTGCGCCAGGTCGAGCGCCTGTTCCTGCGCCATCTCAGTGTCACGCCCGGCCGCTACTACATGCGGCTCAGGCTCGAGCGGGCGCGCGAATTGCTGCGCCAGACCAACATGCCGATCCTCGACGTGGCGATCGCCACCGGCTTCACCTCGCACTCCTATTTCGCGCAGAGCTACCGGCTGCAGTTCGGCCGCCCGCCGTCGGAGGAGCGCCGCACCACCTACTGAGTGACTTTGCTGCATCGGGCTTGTCTCCAAAGGCCGCCTCAAATAGCTTTCCCGACGCGGACAGGGGGCTCACTCAGGAGATTTTCATGGCGGGACTGGCACGGAGCGTCGCTGCGGCGATCCTCCTTTTGTCGATGACCACCTTTGGCTTTGCCGCCAACAAGGTCATCATCGTTCTCGATGCATCGGGCTCCATGTGGGCCCAGATCGACGGCAAGCCGAAACTGGAGATCGCGCGCGAATCGCTGCGCACGGTGCTGCAGTCGGTGCCGGCCGACGACGAGATCGGCTTCATGGCCTATGGCCATCGCCAGAAGGGCAGCTGCGAGGACATCGAGCTGATCGTGCCGCCGCAAGCGGGTTCGGCAAGCGCGATCTCGGCCGCCGCCGACAGCATGAAATTCCTCGGCAAGACGCCGCTGACGGCTGCGGTCAAGCAGGCGGCGGAAGCGCTCAAATACACCGAGGACAAAGCCACCGTCGTCCTCATCACCGACGGGCTCGAGACCTGTGGCGGCGATCCGTGCGCGCTCGGCAAAGAGCTGAAGGAAACCGGCGTCGACTTCACCGCCGACGTGGTCGGCTTCGGCCTGACCGCCGACGAAGGCAAGCAGATCGCCTGCCTCGCCGAGAACACCGGCGGCAAGTACATCCAGGCCTCTGACGAGAAGGCGCTGCAGCAAGCGCTGGTCGAGACTGTCGCTGCGCCGGCTCCCGCGCCTGAGCCTGCTCCGGCCCCCGCGCCGGCGCCCGAACCCGCCAAGCCTGAATTCAATTTCATGCCGAGCGTGGTCATGGCCGAGGGCGGCGATCCGATCACCGACGGCAACGCCTGGGAGATTTACAAAGCCGCGGCCGACGGCACGCGCGGCGATCAGGTCATGACCGAGTATGGCGAGTTGAAGACCAACCTCGAGCCGGGCGACTATATCGTCGTCGGGCGCGATGACGAGGCAAGGAGCGAGCAGAAGATCAAAGTCGAGGCCGGACAGACCTACAAGCCGCTGTTCACGTTGAACGGAGGCACGATGATCATCCATCCGCATGCGAGCCAGGGCTCCGAGATCAGCAGCGAGGCGCGTGTCGACTTCGCTTATCCAGGCGGCACCACCACCCACTATGGCGATGCCAAGGCCACCGTGCCGGCGGGCGAGCAGAAGGTGACGGTGCAGATCGGCGCCGGCACCGCAACCGAGACCGTCCAGCTTGCCGCCGGGCAGACCGTCGAGAAGGACATGGTCGTCGGCGTCGGCCATGCGGTGCTCAACGCCTTCTACACCGCCGGCGGTGACAAGGCCGACAATTCCGGCATCGGCTTCGAGATCGTCAAGGCCAAGAAGAAGATTGATGGCTCGCGCGAGAGCGTCGAGCACTCCTATGGTCCCGACAGCAAGTTCTGGCTGCCGCCGGACGACTATGTCGCGCTCACCACGCTCGATCTCGCCGTTGTCGAGCAGCCCTTCAGCATCAAGGCGGGCGACAACCAGGACGTGAAGGTGGCGCTCGACGCCGGCGTGCTGGCGATGTCTGCGCCCGGCGCCTATTCGATCGAGGTGTTCTCATCGAAAAAGGACATCGAGGGCAAGCGCAAGTCGCTTGGCCTGAGCTATGGCGACAGCTGGCAGCAGACGATCCCCGCCGGCGACTATGTCGTCGTGCGCCACGCCTCCGACCAGGGCCAGGACAAGGAGATGCCGGTGACCATCAAGGCCGGCGAGCGGTCTGAGATCACCGTGCCGCAATGACCGCAATTTGACCCGGCGTCCCAGTCCGTTTTGCTTGGGCATTCCGCGAATATTGGCGTCGCGGAATGCCCCTCTTGACAATGCTGCGCAACTCGGCTGCGCGGATCAAGCAGCATCCAAGACGCGCATTTCGACATGCAACCCGGCCGCGACCACCATGTTGACGAGGGTGTCGAGGGCGAACAGGTTGATCTTTCCGCGCAGGAGATCGGACACGCGCGGCTGCGTTACGCCAAGCCGGCGCGCAGCTTCGGCCTGCGTCCAGCCCTTTGCTCGGATATGCCGTTCCAGCGCCATCATAAGCGTGGAGCGGAGTTTCATGTTCTCTGCTTCGGCGGGAACGTCTTCGATGGCGTCCCACACGCTTGCAAAAGTTTCGCTGCTCATTGGCCTAGCTCCTTCATGAGATCGCCGTAGCGCTTCGCAGCCAAATCCAAATCTGTTTTGCTGGTCTTCTGCGTCTTCTTCTGGAAGCAATGCAGCACATAGATCGCGTCGGCAAATTTGGCGATGTAGATCACCCGAAACGCGCCGGCCTCGTCCCTAATTCTGATTTCCAGTACGCCCTTGCCGACTGTCGTCATAGGCTTCCAGTCGGTCGGAGTTTGCTCGTTCTGTACCTTGTCGAGCTGATAGCCTGCCTCACGCCGTGCCGAGTCCGGAAAGGCGCGCAGATCACTGAGGGCGCTGCCCCGGAACTTAAGCATTTTCACGCTGACGCCTATACAAAATTTTGTATGTCGGCGCAAGTTCTCTTTCCCCAAGACGAGAGGTCAGGCGTTTGCGAAGGCGGCGGCGCCGTGGTCGGCGCGGCCGACCAGTTGCCGGAACCCGGCGAACAGCTCGCGGCCGAAGCCGAACTCGTTGCCGATGAGATCGGCGTCGGCCGTGCGGCGCAGCGCGAATTCCGTCCCCGGCACCAGCACTTCCAGCGTGCCCGCATCGGCGTCGAGGCGGATGATGTCGCCGTCATGGATCCTGGCGATCGGCCCGTCCTCGACCGCTTCCGGCGTCACATGGATCGCCGCCGGCACCTTGCCGGAGGCGCCGGACATGCGTCCGTCGGTGACCAGCGCGACGCGCTGGCCGCGGTCCTGCAGGATGCCGAGCACGGTGGTCAGCTTGTGCAGCTCCGGCATGCCGTTGGCCTTCGGTCCCTGGAAGCGGATCACGGCAACGAAGTCACCGGTGAGCGTGCCGGCCTTGAAGGCATCGTTCAGCCCTTGCTGGCTGTCGAACACTTTTGCCGGCGCCTCGATGATGCGCCGCTCGGGCTTGACGGCCGAGGTCTTGATCACGGCATGGCCGAGATTGCCGGCAAGCACTTTCAGGCCGCCGGTCGGCTGGAACGCCTTCTTGAACGGCGCCAGCACCTTCTCGTCGCCGCTCTTCAGCGGCGCCGCTTCACGCACCACGCTGCCGTCGGCGCCGAGCTTTGCCTCGACTACATAGGGCCGCAGGCCTTCGCCCCACACCGTCTGCACGTCCTCATGCAAGATGCCCTCGTCGAGCAGCTCGCGGATCAGGAAGCCGAGCCCGCCCGCGGCATGGAAATGGTTCACGTCGGCGAGGCCGTTCGGATAGACGCGCGCCAGCAGCGGCACGGCTTCCGAGAGGTCGGAAATGTCCTGCCAGGTGAGCGAAATGCCGGCCGCGGCGGCCATCGCGATCAAATGGATGGTGTGGTTGGTCGAGCCGCCGGTCGCGTGCAGGCCGACCACGCCGTTGACGATCGAGCGCTCGTCGATCATGCGCCCGACCGGCGTATAGGCGTTGCCGAGCGCGGTGATCGCCAGCGCGCGCTTGGCCGCTTCCCTGGTCAGCGCGTCGCGCAGCGGCGTGCCGGGATTGACGAAGGAGGCGCCGGGCGTATGCAGGCCCATGATCTCCATCAGCATCTGGTTGGAATTGGCGGTGCCGTAGAAGGTGCAGGTGCCTGGCCCGTGATAGGATTTGGATTCCGCCTCCAACAGCTCGGCGCGGCCGGCCTTGCCCTCGGCATAGAGCTGGCGGACCTTGGCCTTCTCGTCGTTCGGCAGGCCTGACGTCATCGGTCCGGCCGGGATGAACACCGCCGGCAGGTGCCCGAAGGTGAGCGCTGCGATCACCAGCCCCGGCACGATCTTGTCGCAGACGCCGAGAAAGACCGCGGCGTCGAACATGTTGTGCGACAGGCCGATCGCCGCCGCCATGGCGATCACGTCGCGCGAGAACAGCGACAGTTCCATGCCCGGCTGCCCTTGCGTGACGCCATCGCACATCGCCGGCACGCCGCCAGCGACCTGGGCGATGCCGCCGGCCTCGCGCGCGGCTTCCTTGATCAGCGCCGGAAACGTCTCGAACGGCTGATGCGCCGACAGCATGTCGTTGTAGGAGGTGATGATGCCGAGGTTCGGCACGCGGTCGCCGCCGAGCGCGACCTTCTCCGACGGGCTGCAGACGGCAAAGCCGTGCGCGAGGTTGCCGCAGGAGAGCACCGCGCGGTTGGCGGCGCGGCCGGATGCCTCCGCGATGCGGCCGAGATAGGCTTCGCGGCCGGCTTTCGAGCGTTGGCGGATGCGTTCCGTGATGGCTTCGATGTCGCGTCTGGCTGTCATGGTCGGTCCTTTCGAGCCCCGGAAAACGTCCTCCCTTAGCCTCCGGGGCTGTTCTCATCTGAAATCAGGGTGCCCAGAACACCTCTACCGGTATCGGCGCGGCTTCGAGCACTTTGCGGATGGGCTTTTTCACGCCCGCTCCCATCGCGCCGTCAAAGGCGGTGCGCTTGTCCTCGCCTTCGATGTGGAGCGCGATGAAGCCGGCGGCAACGATCCGCGCCATCGACAGCGTCAGCCGCGGCTCGCCGGCGCTTTGCGCATGCACCGGCAGCACGATCCGCTGCGAGGACGGGTCGAGCAATTCAGCGAGATTGTCGGCATCGGGAAAGAAGGAGGCCGTGTGGCCGTCGGCGCCCATGCCGAGAACGACGACGTCGAGCGGCCATGCCAGGGACTGCAAGGCCTCGCTGTCCGAAGCCGCCGCGGCCTCGATGCTGGCCGCCTCATGGTAGAGCGGCACGAAGCGCGCTGCCGCCGCCTTGTTCTGGAACAGGTTGGCCGCCACCAGCCCGGCATTCGAGCGCGGCGAGGTGGGCGGCACGAAACGCTCGTCGACCAGCGTCACCGTGACCTTGTCCCAGGCGATCGGTATCAAGGAGAGCGCGGCGAAGAATTTTGCCGGCGTCGTGCCGCCGGATACGGCGAGCAGCGCCGTGCCGCGCTCGGCAATCCCCCTGGTCAACCGCGCGGCGACGTTGCCGGCAAGGGCTGCCGCCAGCTGCTGGCGGTCGGCAAAGCCGTTCCAGGCGTAGGCGGCCCCGCTCAATTGCTCTCGTGCCATGTCCGTCCGTCACGTTCGATGAGGGCGATGGAAGCCGACGGCCCCCAGGTGCCGGCCGTATAGCCCTGCGCTTCCTGCCTGGCGCTTTCCCAGGCGTTCTGGATCGGGTCGATCCATTTCCAGGCCGCCTCGACCTCGTCGCGGCGCATGAACAGCGTCTGGTTGCCGCGCACCACATCCATGATCAGCCGTTCATAGGCGTCCGGCGCCCGGCCTTGGAACGACTGCGCGAAGCTCATGTCGAGCGAAATCTGGCGCAGGCGCATACCGCCCGGCCCCGGATCCTTGATCATGATGAACTGCTTGACGCCCTCGTCCGGCTGCAGGCGGATGACGAGCTGGTTGGCGAAGATCGGCCCCGCGCTATCGCCGAAGATCGAATAGGGGATCGGCTTGAACTCGATGACGATCTCCGAGACGCGCGTCGCCAGCCGCTTGCCGGTCCTCAGATAGAAGGGAACGCCCGCCCAGCGCCAGTTGCCGATCTCGGCCTTGATGGCGACGAAGGTCTCGGTGTCGCTGCTCTTGCCCAACTCGTCGACATAGCCTTTGACGGCTCCGCCGGCCGAGGCGCCGGCGCGATACTGGCCGCGCACGGTGTGCTTGGGCGCCCCGTTGCCGTTGATGCGCTTCAATGCCCTCAGCACCTTCAGCTTCTCGTCGCGCACGGCATCCGCGTCCATCGACGATGGCGTTTCCATGGCAACCAGGCAAAGCAGTTGCAGGATGTGGTTCTGCACCATGTCGCGCAGCGCGCCTGCCTTGTCGTAGTAGGTGACGCGGTCCTCGAGACCCACGGTCTCGGCTACCGTGATCTGCACATGATCGATATGGGCGGAGTTCCACAGCGGCTCGTAGAGCGCATTGGCAAAGCGCAGCGCCATCAGGTTCTGCACCGTTTCCTTGCCGAGATAGTGATCGATGCGGAAGATCTGGCTTTCGTGGAAATCATCGCCCACCGCGTCGTTGAGCGCCCGCGCCGAGGCGAGATCCCGCCCGATCGGCTTCTCCAGCACGATGCGCGAGTTCGGCGTGATCAGCTTGTGCTCTTTGAGCTGGTGCGAGATGTCGCCGAACAGCGCCGGCGCCACCGCGAGGTAGAAGGCGCGGATGCGGTCGCTGTCGCCGACCGCCTTCTTGAGCTTGTCGAAGCCGGCGCCCGTGGTCGCGTCGGCCGAGATATAGGAAAGCCTGGCCAGGAAGCTCTCCAGCTCCTTGGCGTCGACATCGGCCGGCTTCACATGCTGGGATATCGCCTTCTTGGCGAAGGCCTGGAATTCGGCATCGGTCATCTTCGCGCGCGACGTCCCGATGATGCGCGTCGGCTCGGAGAACTGGTGACCGCACTGGCGATAGTAGAGCGAGGGCAGGAGCTTGCGTTCCGACAGGTCGCCGGTGCCGCCGAAGATGATGAAGTCGAAGGGGTCGACGGGGATGATCTGGCTGGTCATGGTCAGTCCGGTTTGATGCCGCTCGCCGGTAGCGGGGCTGATATATTCTAATCGATTTAAATCGTCCAGTGCCTTGGTGTCGCATCAAGGGCCAATCGCGGGGATTGATTGGGTCTAGACGTGCCCCTGATACTGGCGCTACCGGAAGGCTTGTCGGCAAGCGATGTCTTCCGCCAGCGTTCGCGCCTGCAACATAGAACGTGAATGTGACGAAAGCCAATGCATGTCGCCCAAAAGTGCGCAGCGGTTTTGGGAGAACGGCATGCATCAAAACAAAGCATGTCGCCCAAAAGTGCGCAGCGGTTTTGGGAGAACGGCATGCGTCGAAACAGAGACTTAAAGCGTCGTCTGAATCCGTTTCGGCGCGACGTGTTTCAAGGGAGAAATCGCAGGTGCGCCATCTGTCGCGCTGCGCAACTGTCGATGCGAATTGCGGATGATCTAGAATGAGCGGGAAAACCATGCGTCTGGAAAACAAGGTTGCCATCATCACCGGCGCGGCGTCGGGTTTCGGCGAGGGCATGGCGAAGCGCTTCGCCGAAGAGGGCGCGCGCGTCGTCGTCGCCGACCTCAACGCCAAGGGCGCCGAGCGCGTCGCGCAAGAAATCGGCGACAGCGCGATCTGGACCCAGACCGACGTGTCGCAGCGCTCCGAATTCGACGAGATGGTCTATGCCGCCAAGAGCACCTTCGGCCGCGTCGACATCATGGTCAACAACGCGGGCTATACGCACCGCAACGGCGACCTGCTCGGGGTCGACGAGGAAACCTTCGACCTGATCACCGCCATCAACATGAAGGCGATCTATCATGCCGCCCTTGCCGTGGTGCCGATAATGGATCGGCAGGGCGGCGGCGTCATTCTGACCACGGCCTCGACGGCAGGGCTTCGCCCAAGGCCGGGCCTCACCTGGTACAATGCCTCCAAGGGCTGGGCGATCACCGCCACCAAGTCGATGGCGGTCGAGCTCGCGCCGAAGAACATCCGCGTCAATTGCCTCTGCCCGGTCGCCGGCGAAACCGGTATGCTGGAGAAGTTCATGGGCGCCGACACGCCGGAGATCCGCGAAAAATTCCGCGCATCGATCCCGCTCGGCCGGCTCTCGACGCCGCTCGACATCGCCAATGCGGCGCTCTGGCTGGCGTCGGACGAGGCGGCCTTCATCACCGGCGTGGCGCTGGAGGTCGATGGCGGGCGCTGCATCTGAGCGGCGCTCCAGCGCGAAGCGATTTGGCGGCTGACGGCACTTAAAGCGCGTCGCGCCTGAAACGGATTCAGGCGGCGGGCTTTAAGTCTTTGTTTTATGCATGTCGTTTCCCAAAACCGGCGCACACTTTTGGGCGACATGCATTGGCGTCCGGGTTCAACCCGGGAAACGGATCAGGCGCCGGTCTTGACGTAGGTCTTATAGACCCAGCCATGCTTGCCGTTATAGACGATCTCGCACCATTTCTTGCAGCTCATCACCTGCACCGATGACTTGGCGGGCACCGTGACGATTGCGGCGGCGCCTTTTTTCGGGCCGCTCCGCATGGTGACTGCCCTCAGGATGCGTCCATTGGCGCCGGCGCTAACCTTCTGAGACTTCGCCTGATCCTGGGCCGCGTCCTCGGTCGCAGCCGTCTGGGCATCAGGAACCTGCGGCTTTGCGTCCGGTATGGCGGCGGTCTGGGCGCCATCCATCTTGGCGTCCGGTTTCTTCGCGTCTGCCGATTGGGCGGCCGGCGCAGGCGCCGCGACCTTCGACAAGGCGGCCGAAGCATCGTTCCCTGACACGGACTCGGCGAAGGCGGCAACGGCCGGCTTGTCGTTCTGCGTTGCCGGCTTCTCAGCGGATGGGCTCGGGGGAGTCTCAGCTGCAGCGGGCGCAGGCTCGCCACTCGTGTCGGTCCAGCGCGGGTTGTTGGATGCCAGCGCCGGGATGACGGCTTCGCGCACGGCGGTGACGGGCGAAACCGCGTCGGCCTTGCGCGCGACCTGCGGAGCGGCGACGGAGACAGCTGCACTCGCCACGGCCGGTGCGACCTTCTTCGTTTTGACCGGGATCGCGGGCACGGTCTGCTCCGCGCTTGCGATCGCCTGCCGTTCATTGGCCGGCAGTGCCAGCCAAAGCGCCACTGCGGCCACGCCAAGCAGCGCCGCGGTGCCGACGGCCGCTATCACCAGATGCGCGTTCGACTGCAGGCCCTGCCAGAACGAGGGCCGCATGTCATAGCCGAACTGCACTGCAAAGCGCCGTCGTTCCGGCGCGCCGAAACTAAAGGGCTCAATCACTTAGACCACCTCCAACAAGTGGGCCGACGTTCTTTCGATCCTGCCGCGGATAGTTCGCGGCGGATCGGCATCGGTCCCGAAATCCAGCGGGCAGGCCCGCGCAAATCCCCGTTTTATCGCCCAGAACCGGCATCTTTTGCCGCTGATTATGGCATCACTGCGCCTTTTTGCGAAATTCTGCGCGTTCGTTAAGGATTCTGCAACGTGCCGCTAGGGAAGCGGACTTGTCGAATCAACAGCTTCTTCGGGATGTCCGGCCTCAGATCCTGTCGCGCAAAGCGAACCAGTTGAGCGCCAGAAACAGCAGCGGCGCGCGAAAACGTCGGCCGCCGGGGAAAGCGGGAATCTTCAGATCCTCGATCAGTTTCAACCGGTCGCGGTTGCCGGCGATCGTCTCGGCATAGAGCTTGCCGAAGAAGTTGGACAGCATGACCCCGTGGCCGGAGTAACCGCCCATCGAAATCACGTTCGGCATCACCTCGCGCACGAAAGGTTTCCTCGGCACGGTGATGCCGACATAGCCGCCCCAGCCATGCGTGATCTCGACATCCTTCAGCGCCGGATAGAGCTCGGCGATCTGCCGGCGGATGTGGATATGGATGTCCTTCGGATCGTTGACGGCATAGACCTCGCGGCCGCCGAACAAAAGCCTGCCATCCTTCGACCTACGGAAGTAGCGCACGACGAAGCGGGAATCGTCCACCGACTCGCCACCCGGCAGCACCTTGGATTCGGCGCCGAGCGGCACGGTCGCGCCGATGAAGGAGCCGATCGGCATGATGTGCGACGCACTCACCCGCTCCAGATTGCCGCCATAGGCATTGACCGCGACAAGGCATTTCTCGGCAGATATCGTGCCCTTCGGGGTGGTGACCCTCACCCTGCCGCCGCTGGAGGCAATGCCGGTCGAGGGCGTCCGCTCGAACAGATGCGCGCCGGCCGCGGCCGCAACTTTTGCCGTGCCGATCACCAGCTTCAGGGGATGGATATGCCCGGTCCCGGTATCGCGCGTGCCGCCGAAGTAGCGCGTCGAACCCAGCCTCTCAGCCGTCTCCTTTGCGTCCATGAAGGAGATGTGCGGATAGCCGAAACGGGTCGCCATGATCTCGGCATGGGCCTTGTAGTCGTCGACATAGCGCTTCTTGTGCGCCACCGAGAGCTGGCCCGGCATGTAGTCGATCTCGATTGCGTTGGCGGCGGCAAATTCCAGCAGATGCGCCTTGGCTTCTTCCGCGAGATCGAACAGCGCCTTGGCTCGCGAGAAGCCGTATTCGGCCTCCAGTTCTTCGGCCCAGGCACGCTGGCCGGTGCCGAACTGGCCGCCATTGCGGCCTGACGCGCCGTCGCCGAAGCGATAGGCTTCGATCAGCACGACATTGGTGCCGGCCTTGGCGAGATGCGCTGCCGCAGAGAGTCCCGTGAAGCCGCCCCCGATGATGACGACGTCGCACTGGCGGTCACCGTCGAGCGCCGGATATTCGGGGCGGGCCCCAGCCGTATCCTCATACCAGGACCGGCCGGGGGAGATGGGGGATTGGTAGGGCATGATCGGAGTAGGGGAGTAGGGGAGTAGGGGAGTAGGGGAGTAGGGGCTAATCGGTCGAAAGCTTGCGGATCAGAAGCCGAAGAAGCTTTCCCACGCTTTCGGTCGCTTCCAACAATGAAACCACCGTCGCTTTCGACGCGATACCGGTACGCTCAGCGATCAGAATTTGAGTTTCTAACTCCTTCAGTGAGCCTTGAGCGATCCGGAGAAATTGCTGATAGGAGCCTCGGATTTCTCTGCCGTAACCTTCAGCTATGTTTGCCGGCATGGAGCTGGCAGAGCGACGCACTTGGCTGGTCAACCCATAGAGTTCCTCCTTGGGCCACGACCTTGTGGCGGCATAGACCGCAACGGCAAGGTCCATAGCTTGCTGCCAAACAACCAAATCCTGGTAGGAGCCTGTTTTCTCAGTCACTCGTCCCCCCGTGCTTTCCCTACTCCCTTATTCCCCTACTCCCCTACTGCCCTAAACATTCAACAACAAATACTCCCGCTCCCATGGGCTGATCACTTCCATGAAGGTCTCGAACTCGGCGCGTTTGATCGCCGCGTATGTGGCGGCGAAGGATTTGCCGAGGATGGCGCATAGCTCCTTGTCGGCCTCGAACAGGTCGACGGCTTCGAGCAGGTTGCGCGGCAGGTCGATCTCGTCCTCGTTGGCGGTGGTGAGCACCGGCGGCGAAGCCTTTTCCTTGTGCACTATCCCGATCAGCCCGCAGGCGAGCGAGGCGGCGAGCGCCAGATACGGGTTGGCATCCGAGGACGGGATGCGGTTTTCGACGCGTCGCGCCGCGGGGTCGGATCGCGGCACGCGGAAGGCCGTCGTGCGGTTGTCGTAACCCCATTTGGTGTTGACCGGCGCCGAGGCCGCCTGCGTCAGCCGGCGGTAGGAATTGACGTAAGGCGCGAACATCACCAGCGCGTTCGGCACATGCTTCTGCATGCCGCCGATGAAATGGAAGAACGCATCCGTCTCGGAGCCGTCCTCGGCCGAAAAGATGTTCCGGCCCGTCTTCTTCTCGATCACCGACTGGTGGATGTGCATGGCCGAACCCGGCTGGCCCTGGATAGGCTTGGCCATGAAGGTGGCGTAGATCTCGTGCTTCAGCGCCGCCTCGCGGATCGTGCGCTTGAACATGAAGACCTGGTCGGCGAGCTCGATCGGATTGCCGTGGCGCAGGTTGATTTCGAGTTGGCCGGCGCCTTCCTCGTGGATCAGCGTGTCGATCTCCAGTCCTTGCCGTTCGGAGAAATGGTAGATGTCGTCGATCAGCTCGTCGAATTCGTTGACGCCGGCGATCGAATAGCCTGCGCCGCCGCCGATCGGCCGCCCCGAGCGCCCGACGGGCGGCGTCAGCGGATAGTCCGGATCGGGGTTCTTGCGCACCAGGTAGAATTCGATCTCGGGCGCCACGACCGGCTTCAGGCCGCGGTCGTCATAGGCGGCCAGCACGCGCTTCAGCACATTGCGCGGCGTGAATTCGACGGAGCGGCCGTCCTGGTGGACGAGATCGCAGATCACTGCCGCCGTCGGGTCTTCTTCCCAGGGCACGACGGTCAGCGTCGACAGATCGGGCAAAAGCTTCAGGTCGCCGTCATCCTCCGGATAGTGGAAGCCATTGCCGTCTTCCGGATAGCCGCCGGAGATCGTCGTCATGAACACCGCCGAAGGCAGCGCCAGCGATGTGTTGGAGGTGAATTTCTTCGACGGCATCATCTTGCCGCGGGCGACGCCGGCCTGGTCCGGGGTGATGCATTCGATATCCTCGATGCCGCGCCATTCCAGCCACGCACTGGCTTCCTTCCAGTTCTTCACGCCGCGTTCATTTTTCAGGAAGGCAGGCGTGCGGGCGCGTCCCCCCCGGTTTGACGGACGGACTTCCTTTTTCTCAGGCGGCATCATTCACCAGATTGTGTTGCGGATTTCGAAGTATAGCCGGGCGCCATGGGGGAAGGGAAGGGGAGGCGCCGGAGGTCGTCGCAGGCGGGCGTCGACGTGGTCGCGCTTCCGTCTTCTCGCTGGCGGCGCAGCGCGACAAAGTCTAGATGAACCTGTTCGCAAAGGTTTGCACATGTCCGCTCCACGTTTGACCACGATCGGCTTCGATGCCGACGACACGCTGTGGCAGAACGAACAGTTCTTCCGCATGACCGAAAAGCATTTTGCCACCTTGCTGGCCGAGCACGGCGATCATGAGCACATCGCGGCGAGACTGCTCGAGGCGGAAAGGCGCAACCTCGCCCTCTATGGCTTCGGCATAAAGGGCTTCACCCTGTCGATGATCGAGACAGCTGTCTCAATCACAAACGGTGAGGTGCCGGGTTCGGTCATCGGCAAAATCCTGGCCGCCGGCCGCGAGATGCTCAGCCACCCGATCGAGCCGCTGCCGCATGCGCGCGAGACGGTCGAAAAGCTGGCGGGCTCCTACCATCTGGTGCTGATCACCAAGGGCGACCTCTTCGATCAGGAGCGCAAGCTTGCGCAGTCGGGAATGGGAGTTCTCTTCGATGCCGTCGAGATCGTCAGCGACAAGAGCGCCGCCACCTATGCCCGCATCTTCAGCCGCCATGGTGACGGTCCGGAACGGAGCATGATGGTCGGCAACTCGCTCAAGTCGGACGTGGTGCCGGCCATCGAGGCCGGCGGCTGGGGCATCCATGTGCCGCATGAATTGACCTGGGCGGTCGAGCATGCCGAGGCGCCTGTTGCCGCGCCGCGTTTCCGACGGATTGCCGACCTTGGCGAGTTGCCGACCTTAGTAGAGACCATCGCAAAGGCCGGCTGAACGCCGGTTCAGAGCAATTACAGGAAAAGTGTGCGACGGATTTCCGTCCAGAATTGCGTGAAAACAAACAGTCAGCCGCGGCCAACCAGGCGATCGATCACAGGTTGCAGTCTTTCAGGCGTGATGGGCTTGGCGACCACCGCGTCGACCACGCTCGACAGGCCGAGGCTGTCCGGCGTGCCATTCCTGGTTGAAAGCAGGATCACCGAGGGCTGCGCCTTGCCGGAAGCGCGCCGCAGCGCGTCGATGCCGGACAACAGCCCGTCGCAATCCTTGTCATCGGGGCCGCCGTCCAGGATGATTGCGCCGGGGATCAGGCCGGCCAAAGCCTTCTCTGCCGTCTCGGGCGACTCGGAAATCGGCTTCAGCCCGGATTTTTCGACGATTTTCGACACCACGACCCGGTTGATCGACGATTTGCCGACCACAAGCACCTTGGAGAAATCCGCCGTCAGCCGGGCAGCCGGGCCGCGGTCCGCCCGTTTGAATGATTGTCGAGGGTCGTCATGATCGGCGGGAGACATGTCGGGCGGGCGCTCTGGTTCAATGCAGGGTTGAAACCTGAGCGCAATTGGCGTGAGATCGCCAGCGGTGTCAAGCAGAAAGAGTGGAAAATGAGAATATAGCAAGAATTGCTAAAATTCGGCGCAAGTTCTCCCCGTCACCGCAAGCCAAAGTCGAAAAAACCGAAAGTCTCCCGAACGTATAGCGCACGGGAGACACTCGCGTAAGATTGTTGACGTTACGTCAACCGTGGGTCTGGTGGGTGACGATCACTGGGATCAAAAGATCACCCCAGTTGCCGTCCCCGCCATGGTGTCTGGCCGAACGCACCAGTTCCACCGACACGCCCGCCTCGACTGCCTTCATCACCGACTGGTTCAGTCTGTGCAGGTCGTTGGCAAGCATGCGGATCGTCGCCTGCTGGTCGACGCTCATCGCGCTAGACTGTTCTTCGGCACGTTCCTTGACGCGGCTTATCGATGCCATTGGTCTTCTCCCTGACGTAATGCCCTTCGGGCGTTTCCTCTCAATCTTGTCTTCACTCGGCCGCCGGCCTGAATTGGGCGTGCTCGGTCGATTCATGCATGGCGGTGGTCGAAGACTTGCCGCCGGTGATCGCCATCGAGACGGCGTCGAAATAGCCGGTACCGACCTCGCGCTGGTGCTTGGTCGCGGTGTAGCCGTGGGCCTCCGCCGCGAACTCGGCTTCCTGCAGTTCCGAATAGGCCGCCATCTGGCGGTCCTTGTAGCCGCGGGCGAGCTCAAACATGCCGAAGTTCAACTGGTGGAAGCCGGCCAGCGTAATGAACTGGAACTTGTAGCCCATGGCGCCGAGCTCCTTCTGGAACTTCGCGATGGTGGCGTCGTCCAGGTTCTTCTTCCAGTTGAACGATGGCGAGCAGTTGTAGGCGAGCAGCTTGCCCGGATGATGCTTGTGCACGCCCTCGGCGAACCTCCTTGCCTGCTCGAGGTCCGGCTTCGAGGTTTCGCACCAGATCAGGTCAGCATGCGGTGCATAGGCGACGGCGCGCGCGATGCAGGGTTCGATGCCGTTCCTGACATGATAGAAGCCCTCGACCGTGCGGCCGGCGTCGTAATCGACGAAAGGCCGGTCGCGCTCGTCGATGTCGGAGGTAAGCAGCTTTGCCGCCTCCGCGTCGGTGCGCGCCACCACCAGCGTCGGCGTGCCCATCACGTCCGCCGCGAGCCGCGCCGCGTTGAGGTTGCGGATATGCGCCGCGGTCGGGATCAGAACCTTGCCGCCGAGATGGCCGCACTTCTTCTCCGACGCCAACTGGTCCTCGTAGTGGACACCCGCCGCGCCGGCCTCGATGAAGGCCTTCATGATCTCGAAAGCGTTGAGCGGCCCGCCGAAGCCCGCCTCGGCGTCGGCCACGATCGGCGCGAACCAGGTCTCGACCGAAAGCCCGTTGCCTTCGGAGGTCTCGATCTGGTCGGCGCGCTGCAGCGTGCGATTGATACGCTTGACCAGCTCCGGCGCCGCGTTGGCGGGATAAAGCGACTGGTCCGGATACATGGCGGACGCGGTGTTGGCGTCGGCCGCGACCTGCCAGCCCGACAGGTAGATCGCCTTCAGCCCCGCCCTGACCTGCTGCATGGCCTGGTTGCCGGACATGGCGCCGAGCGCGTTGACGAAATCCTCCTCGTGGATGAGCTTCCACAGCCGGCTCGCGCCCATTTCGGCGAGCGTGTGGCGAATCTGGACCGAGCCGCGCAGCCGCTTCACATCCTGTGGCGAGTAGGGCCGTTCGATGCCGTCGAAACGGCCTTCCGGCGCGGACGGGACGAGGTTGTAAAAATCAGTCATCGGTTGCTCCAGGTCGGTCTGCTTTGCTCGGATGGCGCGTTCGGGGAGTCATTCGGCGCCGTTGATGTGTGACATCGTTTACAATTCGGCGCAAAAAGAGCCAGGAAAAGCGAAGATTCTTGGGAGAAATAAGGGAAAATCTGTATTGCGTTTGACAGGCCGGCGCAGTAAATTTGTCATGATTGTAAAAGGTGGTTGGCCGCAGGCCGCACCATTTCGTGTAAAATCTTGTCAAGGGCAGCTGAGTGGCCGACCAGAAAATCTTCGCCGGGCCCCGCATCCGCAGGCTTCGCAACGCCAAGGGCCTGACCCAGACGGCGATGGCCGAAGGGCTGGGCATCTCGCCGTCCTACCTCAACCTCATCGAGCGCAACCAGCGGCCGCTGACGGTGCAGCTCATCCTCAAGCTGGCCTCCGTCTACAAGATCGACCCGCACGAATTGCAGGGCGAGACCAAAGGGTCGATCGCGGCGCTGAAGGAAGTGTTCGGCGATCCGCTGCTGGCCGGCGAACTGCCGGGCGACCAGGAGCTGATCGATCTCGCCGAGATTGCTCCCAACGCTTCCGCCGCGATGGTGAAATTGTTTCGCGCCTATCGCGAGCAGGCCGAGCGGCTGTCGGATCTGAATGAGCTCCTGGCACGGGAGGGCAGGGCGACCGCATTGTCCGGCACCCGCCTGCCTGTCGACGAGGTGCACGAGACCTTCGAGCGTCGGCCGAACCATTTCGCCGCGCTCGAGGAGGAAGCCGAAGCCTTCATTTCCGTGCTCGATCCCGGCGATGACCTGTTCGGCGCGCTGAAGGCGTGGCTGAGGCGCGAGCACGGCATCGTGGTCAAGGTGCTGCCGGTCGCCACCATGCCGAACTGGCGCAGGCGCTATGACCGTCATTCGCAACGTCTGTTCCTGTCCGAGCGGCTCTCCCCCTTCGATCAGCTGCGCGAGGTCGCCATGGAGGCGAGCCTGATGCGCATGACGGTGGCGGTGGCGAGCGAAATCCAGGCGCTGAAGCTCGGCACCGACGAGGCGCGCCGGCTTGCCCGCTTCGAACTTGGCCGCTATGCCGCGCATGCGCTGATGATGCCTTATCAGGCCTTCCACGCGGCGGCTGTGCGCGCCCGCTACGACATCGACGTCTTGCGCTCGCGCTTCGGTGTTTCCTTCGAGCAGGCGGCAAACCGCCTGACCATGCTGCAGCGGCCCGGCGCCTCTGGCGTGCCGTTCTTCATGCTGGAGGTCGACAATGCGGGGAATCGCTTCCGCAAGGCGGGCAGCCTGGGCTATCCGCAAAGCCGCTTCGGCGGCGCCTGCCCGAAGCTTCCGGTGCATGCGGCCTTTTCGCAGCCGGGCCGGATCCTGGTCGAGGCGGTGGAAATGCCGGACGGCGCCGAGTTCCTCTGCATCGCCCGCACGCTCGAAGGGCCGCAAGGCGCCTTCTCCGAGCGGCCGCGGCGCACCGCACTTCTGCTCGGCTGCGACATCGGCTATCGCGACGAGATCGTCTACGGCGCGGCGCTGCCCGGACCATCGGCCGGCAAGGCCGCGCAGGGCACGACATTCGCGACGCCGGTCGGCCCGGCCTGCAGGCTCTGCGAGCGCGTCGGCTGCCTGGCGCGCGCCGAGCCGCCCGTGACCCGCCCGCTCGGTCTCGACGAGATGGTGACGGGCCTCAGCGCCTTCGATTTCCAGGGATAGCTCGTCGCCAAGCCTGTAGCGGCTGGCGGGGCCCAGCCGGGCTTTGTCCCACATGTCAGCGGATGCTGGATCACGCCTGACGCCCCGCTTTGCGCTACGCGAATGGAATATAGTCTGGTCGTCCTTGGTGGATCGTGCCGCCCGCAAATCGCTGACAGTCCCGCCCATGACCGATACCGCTTCGCCCCGCGCTGCCTTGCCCGCCGTCTCGCCGCGCGAGGAGCGGATCGGCATGCTGCTGGTGTTCCTGTCGGCGCTGATGTGGAGCTTCGGCGGCACCATCGCCCGCTTCATCCATGTCAGCGACAGCTGGACCGTGGTGTTCTGGCGCTCGCTCTGGGCGGTGGCCTTCCTCATCGCCTTCATGCTCTGGCGCGATGGCGGGCGCGGCACTGTGAAACTGTTCCGCGGCATGGGCCTGCCCGGGCTCGGCGTCGCCCTCTGTTTCGCCACGGCCTCGACGAGCTTCGTGGTGGCGCTCGCTTACACAACCGTCGCGAACATCCTGCTGATGCAGGCCGGCGTGCCGCTTCTGGCGGCCTTGCTTGCCTGGGTATTGTTTCGCGAACGCGTGAGCCTGGCCACCTGGATCGCCATTGCTGCGGTCATCACCGGCGTCGCCATCATGGTCTCGGAATCCCTTGGCGGCGCCGTCTCGCCGATCGGCGACGGGCTGGCTCTACTGATTGCGGTGATGTTTTCGGTGGCGACCGTCATCACGCGGCGTTTCGCGCATGTGCGCATGGTGCCGGCCAATTGCCTTGCTGCGCTGCTTGCCGGCCTGTTCGCTGCCTCGCAGGCTTCGGAATTCGCCGTTTCCGGGCGCGACATGGGTTTCCTTTTCGCCTTCGGCGTCCTCAATCTTGGCGTCGGGCTCGCCTTTTTCGCGATGGGGGCGCGGCTCGTTCCGGCCGCCGTTGCGGCGCTGCTTGGCACGTTCGAGCCGATCCTTGGGCCCATCTGGGTCTGGCTGGTCCATTCCGAGGTGCCTTCGGTGCGCACCATCATCGGCGGCGCCGTCGTCGTCACGGCGCTGCTTGTCCATATCGGGTTTGAATTCAAGCGGCAGACGCGTCCCGAGCGACCGGGCGTCACCGGCCTGCCGTCTCCCAATTGACGCCGCAGAGTCTTCCCCCATTGACAACCCCGTTGCCGGCCGGGCAGGCTGCAATTACGGCAACAACAAGACAGGCGTATCTTGCCAAGTGACTCCGCCGGCCTCACCGGGGCCGGACCGCATCGTCATATTTCTGCATCCGCCGCGGCGAACGCCGCTGACGCTGCCCGAACATCTTCCTGGAAGGGATGCACGGGCCACAACCGCCGCTCAACGGTCCGGCGCACCGCCAGGCGCACGCGCTTGGCGCTCCCCGGAAAGCTCAATAGCCTGAACCAGACGCCGTCTCGCGCCCATATCGCGACGAGTCGGCACGGGAACACTCACCAAAGGAGAACATTATGATCCGCAAAGCGCTTTTGCTTTCGGCGACTTCGGCATTCCTGACGCTCTTCACCGTCGGCGGCCACGCCGACGACCGCGTCGTCAACGTCTACAACTGGTCGGACTATATCGACAGCTCGATCATCGACGACTTCACCAAGAAGACCGGCATCAAGGTCGTCTACGACACCTTCGATTCCAACGAGATCCTGGAGACCAAGCTGCTGGCCGGCGGCAGCGGCTACGACGTCGTGGTGCCCAGCGCCAACTTCCTTGCGCGCCAGATCCAGGCCGGCGTGTTCCAGAAGCTCGACAAGTCGAAGCTGCCCAACATCTCCAACATGTGGGACGTCATTACCGAGCGCACCGGCAAGTACGATCCGGGCAACGAATACTCGGTCAACTACATGTGGGGCACGGTCGGCCTCGGCTATAACGTCAAGAAGGTCCAGGCGGCACTTGGCACCGACAAGGTCGACAGCTGGGACGTGTTCTTCAATCCGGACAGCCTGGCCAAGTTGAAGGATTGCGGCGTCTATGTGCTGGATTCGCCGGCCGACATCATTCCGGCGGCGTTGAAATATCTCGGCCTCGATCCGAACAGCACCTCGCCCGACGACATCGCCAAGGCCGAGGAAGCGCTGCTGAAGGTCCGGCCCTATATCCGCAAGTTCCACTCGTCCGAATACATCAATGCTCTGGCCAACGGCGATATCTGCCTGGCGGTGGGCTGGTCGGGCGACGTGTTCCAGGCACGCAACCGCGCCGAGGAAGCCAAGCAGGGTGTCGAGATCGGCTATTCGGTGCCGAAGGAAGGCGCCCAGATGTGGTTCGATCAGATGGCGATCCCGGCCGATGCGCCGCATGCCGCCGAGGCGCTTGAGTTCATCAATTACATGATGACGCCGGAAGTCATTGCCAAGTCGTCGAACTACGTGCTCTACGCCAACGGCAACAAGGCCTCGCAGCAGTTCGTCGACAAGGCGCTGTTAGAAGATACCTCGGTCTATCCGGATGAGGAGACGACCAAGAAGCTCTATACCGTGCAGCCATACGATCCCAAGACACAGCGCGTCATCACGCGCACCTGGACAAAGATCGTCACCGGCCAATAAGCGTCGAGACGCGACCCCGGCAGCCAACTGCCGGGGTCGCTTTCTTTTGAAGCGCCAAGAATTTGAAGCACCAACAATAAGAACGGAGTGGGGACATGAAATCGCTTGGCAGCATCCGCAGGGATTTCGCGCCGTGGAACGATCCGAGCGCCAAGCCGTACATCCAGTTCGACAAGGTGACCAAGAAGTTCGGCGACTTCACCGCGGTCAACAATCTGTCGCTGACCATCTTCGAGCGCGAGTTCTTCGCCCTGCTTGGCGCCTCCGGCTGCGGCAAGTCGACCCTGCTCAGGATGCTCGCCGGCTTCGAGGAGCCGACGGCCGGCCGCATCCTGCTCGACGGCCAGGACCTGCGGGGCATCCCGCCCTACAAGCGGCCGGTGAACATGATGTTCCAGTCCTACGCGCTGTTTCCGCATATGACGGTGGAGAAGAACATCGCCTTCGGCCTCAAGCAGGAAGGCATGCCCGCGGCCGATATCGAAAAGCGCGTCGCCGAGATGCTGAGGCTGGTCAAGCTCGAGCAGTTCGCCAAGCGCAAGCCGCATCAGCTTTCCGGCGGCCAGCGCCAGCGCGTCGCGCTCGCCCGCTCGGTCGCCAAGCGGCCGAAGGTGCTTCTTCTGGACGAGCCGCTCGGCGCGCTCGACAAGAAACTGCGCGAGGAGACGCAGTTCGAGCTGATGGACCTGCAGCAGGAGCTCGGCCTCACCTTCGTCGTCGTCACCCACGACCAGGAAGAAGCCATGACCATGGCCGACCGTATCGCGATCATGGACAAGGGCGAGGTGATGCAGGTGGCCACGCCGGCGGAAGTCTATGAGGCCCCGACCTCGCGCTTCGTCGCGCATTTCGTCGGCAATGTGAACATGTTCGAGGGCAAGGTCGCCGAGCGGGCGGCGAATACGACGCGCATCACCGGCGCGACCGGGGCGCAGATCGTCGTCGAGAACGCCGCCGAGACCGCCAACGGCGCCGACATCGTCTTCGCGATCCGGCCGGAGAAGATCAAGGTCTCGTCGAAGAAGCCGGCCGACGCCGTCAATGCCCTGGAGGGCGAGATCTACGATGTCGCCTATCTCGGCGACATGACCGTCTATCACATCAAGCTGGACGACGGGCAGATCGTGCGGGCAAGCGCGTTGAACGCGTCGCGCTTGACCGAGGATCCGCTGACCTGGAACGACCGCGCCTGGGTTTCCTTCCGGCCAGACGCCGGCGTCGTGCTGACAAGGTAGGAGCGGGTCATGACCAACATCGCCGTCACGGCTTCTCCACCGACCGCAACCGCTGCAGCATTGCCGGCGAGGCTGGCGAAGGGGTTCGTCGACCGCCTCGTCATCATCGTCCCCTATCTCTGGCTGCTGTTCTTCTTCCTCGTTCCGTTCATCATCGTCTTCAAGATCTCGCTGTCGACGACGGCGATTGCGATGCCGCCCTACACTCCGGTGCTCGATTTCACCGACGGCTTTTCTGGATTCTTCGCCGGATTCCGTGAACTGAACTTCGACAACTACACCTGGCTGACCCAGGACGCGCTCTACTTCAACGCCTATGTGACGAGCCTGATCATCGCCGCCATCTCGACGGTGCTGACATTGATCGTCGGCTATCCGATCGCCTACGGCATGGCGCGCGCGCCTGCGACGGTGCGCCCGACCTTGCTGATGCTAGTGATCCTGCCGTTCTGGACCTCGTTCCTGATCCGCGTCTATGCCTGGATCGGCATCCTCAAACCGGAAGGACTGCTCAACCAGGTGCTTTTGTCGCTGCACCTCATCAGCCAGCCGCTGGTCATCCTCAACACCTACACCGCGATCTTCATCGGCATCGTCTATTCCTACCTGCCCTTTATGGTGCTGCCGCTCTATTCGTCGCTGGAAAAGATGGACTATTCGCTGATCGAGGCGGCGCAGGACCTGGGCTGCCCGCAGACCGGCGCCTTCTGGAAGATCACCTTCCCGCTGTCGCTGCCGGGCGTCATCGCCGGCTGCCTTTTGGTGTTCATCCCGGCGGTCGGCGAATTCGTCATCCCCGACCTTCTCGGCGGCTCGCAGACGCTGATGATCGGCAAGACGCTGTGGAACGAGTTCTTCGCCAACCGCGACTGGCCGGTCTCGTCGGCGGTGGCCGTCATCCTGCTTCTGGTGCTGACCATTCCGATCATGTTCTTCCAGCAGGCGCAGGCGAAAGCCCAGGAGCAAGGCAAATGAACGCCACCTGGAGCCGCTTCAACATCACCTCGATCGTGCTCGGCTTTGCCTTCCTCTATCTGCCGATCGTGCTGCTCATCGTCTTTTCCTTCAACGAATCGAAGCTTGTCACCGTCTGGGGCGGCTTCTCGACCAAATGGTACGTGTCGCTGTTCCACAACCAGGGTCTGATGGATGCCACCTGGGTGACCGCGCGCGTCGGCGTCCTCTCGGCCACCGTGGCGACCGTACTCGGCACGCTGGCCGCGATCACCTTGACGCGCTATACGCGCTTCAAGGGCAGGGTGCTTTTTTCCGGCATGGTCTTCGCGCCGCTGGTCATGCCGGAAGTCATCACCGGCCTGTCGTTGCTCCTGCTGTTTGTGGCGGTCGGGCTCGACCGCGGCTTTTTCACGGTCACGCTCGCCCACATCACCTTCACCATGTGCTTCGTGGCCGTCGTCGTGCAGTCGCGCCTGGTCTCCTTCGATCGCTCGCTCGAGGAGGCCGCCATGGACCTCGGCGCGCCGCCGGTGAAGACCTTCTTCCAGATCACCTTGCCGGTGATCATGCCGGCGATCATCTCCGGCTGGATGCTGGCC
Source organism: Mesorhizobium sp. LEGMi-168a (assembly GCF_058312955.1). Classification (NCBI taxonomy): domain Bacteria; kingdom Pseudomonadati; phylum Pseudomonadota; class Alphaproteobacteria; order Hyphomicrobiales; family Phyllobacteriaceae; genus Mesorhizobium; species Mesorhizobium sp. LEGMi-168a. The sequence goes on along the minus strand of NZ_JBZEGV010000020.1, from coordinate 75,391 downwards.
TTCACGCTGTCGCTCGACGATCTGGTCATCGCCAGCTTCACCTCCGGTCCGGGCGCAACGACGCTGCCGATGAAGATCTACAGCCAGGTGCGCCTTGGCGTGACGCCGGAGATCAACGCCGCCTGCACCATCCTGATCGCGGTGGTCGCGGTCGGCGTCATCATCGCCTCGATCGCCAACAAGCGCCGCGAGGTCCAGCGCCAGCGCGACGAGCAGGCCGCGCAGCGCGGGTGAGGAACAAAGGGGCGGGCGCTGCTTGCGCCTCGCCTCCTATGCGATCCCTGACGGAGAGCTCATGCATGTCGCCCAGAAGTGTGTAGCGGTTCTGGGGCAACGGCATGCATTAAAACAAAGATTTAAAGCGCGTCGCCTGAATCCGTTTCAACGCGACGCGCTTTACGCGCTTTTCCGAAAAATTCGCTTATTGGCCTGAAACGCCGCGGCTGATCGGCGAGATGAACGGCGTGCTCCAGTTGCCGCCGACGAAGAACAGCGACTGGTTTGGGGGCTGCGGCGCCTGCACGGCCGCCTGACCGCTGGCGGCCGGTTGCTGCGCCTGCTGTTGCTGCGCGGGTTGCCCGGTCTGGACGATGCCGCCGGAGAGCGCCAGGCCGCGCCCGGCATAGGAGGCGATGCCGGAAAGCCAGATCTTGTACTTCTGTGCGTTGACCTCGGCCTTGTCCAGCCGCGCCACGCCTTTCGAGATGCTTGCCTTGATCTCGGCGCCGTCGATCGGCAGCGAGCCATCGGCGACATCGTCAAGCGCGAAGAACCCGCCCTGTCCGTTGCGCTTGAGGAAGGCAGGCAGGTTGAGGCCGTTGAGCGAGCCCGGCCCGAACGTCGCCGAGAAGGATCCGTCGGCGTTCTCGAAGATCGAGTCCCAGGCCTTGCCCGGCCCCTTGAGGATGATCGAGACGGTTCCGGTGCCGGCCGGCACCAGTCGCGTCATCCCGGCCGCGGTGGCGAAGGCGCCGGTGTCGACATCCGACGCCAAAAGCCGCATCTCGACCTGGGTGCCGTCCGGCTTGCGGTCGAAACGCAGGCTGCTCTGGATGTTGCCGTTAAAGGCGGAGGCGTCGGAGATGTCGAAGACGGCAAGCCCGTTCTTGACCTGCGCGGTCGCGGCGATGTCGGCAAGCTGTACCGGACCCGCGGTGGCGTGCGCCGCCGATAGCCTGAGATCGAGGTTGATCTTGTCGGCGAAGCTGGTGTCGATGTCGCCGGGGCCTGCTTCGCCGGTAGGAGTGATCGGTGTGAAGGCGGAAAGGAACGATCGAAGGTCGAGCGTGTCGAAGGCAAGCGTGCCGGAAATGACCGGCAGGGCCTCGCTGAACGAAAAGTCCAGCGCTCCCATGCCCGGGTTGTTGTTCAGCGCCACCGTCGTGTTCTCGAATTTCGCCCGTCCCGCCGACGCCGTCACCTTGCTGGCGACCGAGACGGAGCCGATCGCGGCACCTGGCGCGATGCCGGCCTGTGACCATTCAAGCAGGCGTCTGAGCGACGGAGCGGCGAATTTCGCCTGGCCGTCCAGATAGGCGTTCTCCGACATCGAGGCTACGCCGTCGAAGGAGAGGGTGGCGGGCGCCGCCTTGAAGGCGAGCGTGACGGGCGCGACGCCTCCGGCAAACAGCACCAGCGGCCTCGCCGAGGAAAAGTCGATCTGGACGCTTTCGCCGCGCCATATGCCGGTCGCCGTGAGCGTGGCGTCACTGTTCATCGCCGCCCAGTTCACCTGGCCGCTGAGGCTGCTCAGGATCTCAGTGTCCTTGCCACCCACTGACGTCACGACACGGCCGTCGCGGAACTCGACGGTGCCGAACGGATCGGAAGGCAGTCTGCCGAGGTCGGGCTTCTGCGGGTTCGCGGTGACTACGCCGCGCGCCGTGTCGATCGAGCGCGTGATGCGGCCGCCGGAGGGCAGCGGCGGCAAATAGAGGCCGCTCGCCGTGCGCTCGACCCTGATGGTTGGCCGCACCAGCCTTGCCGTCGAGAACGCCACGTCGCCTTGCAGGGCGGCCATGGCGGAGAGGTCGACTTCGACACGCTCGGCTTCGATCACCGGCGGCGCGTCGGTCTCTGTCCATTGCGACAGCGTCACGTCGCTGAGGATTGCCCGAAACTTCGGCCACACCTCGATGCGCGGCGAGCCGTCGATCGTCACGCGAAAACCGCTCCAGGCGCTCAATTCCCAGGCGATGCGGTCGCGCACGATCCGCGTCGAGGCAATCAGCGGCAGGGCGGCGACGGCCAGCGCGATGACCAGCACCGCAACGCCGATCACCCATACCCCGCGCCGGATCAAAGATGATGGCATTTCGCCCCGTATGCTTCCATTGCCGACAAAATCGCCCGACGGGTGTAACCGAGCGCCGTCGCTTTTCAAGTCTTTATGGCCCAGCGATGGCATTTGCATCGCATCCTTGCCGGTCATTCCCAACAAAATCTTGCTCTGCTGCGCTGCGGTATGCATAAGCGATAGACCCGTCCGGCCCCGCAACGGCACGCCGGTTTTGGGACAACGACGTGGGCGACGTCAGGCTTAACTGCCGCAATCGCGACGCGCTTTGGGAGGAACGATGATGGCCGCCGACACCCCCTTGTGGACGCCGACGCAGGACCGGATCGCCTCCGCGCCGATGACCGCCTTCCTGAAAGCCGCCGCAGCGAAATCGGGGGAGGCTTTCTCCAGCTATACCGAGCTGCACCGCTGGTCGATCGACGATCGCGAGGCGTTCTGGAGCCTGGTCTGGGATTTTTGCGGGTTTGTCGGCGACAAAGGCGAGCGGGCGCTTATCGACGGCGAGAGGATGCCGGGCGCGGCCTTCTTTCCCGACGCGAAACTCAATTTCGCCGAGAACCTCCTGAAGAAGACAGGCGGCGGCCTGGCCATCGTCTTTCGCGGCGAGGACAAGGTAGAGCGCAGGCTGTCCTGGAACGAGCTCAACGCACTCACCTCGCGCCTGCAGCAGCTCTTTCTGTCGCTTGGGGTCAAGCAAGGCGACCGCATCGCCGCCATGATGCCCAACATGCCCGAGACGGTCGCCGCCATGCTGGCCGCAGCGTCGATCGGCGCGGTCTGGTCCTCCTGCTCGCCCGATTTCGGCGAGCAGGGCGTGCTCGATCGTTTCGGCCAGATCGAGCCGGTCGTCTTCATCGCGCCCGACGGCTACTGGTACAACGGCAAGGCGATCGAGGTCGCCGACAAGGTCCGGGCGGTGGCCGGGAAACTCGCGACCGTGCGCAAGGTGCTGATCGTCGACTATCTCGGCACATCTTCCGATGTCGCCGCCACCATCGACAAGGCAGTGGCGCTCGAAGAGGCGCTGGCGCCCTTCGCCGCCAAGGCGCTTACCTTCGAACGGCTGCCGTTTTCGCACCCGCTCTACATACTGTTCTCCTCCGGCACCACCGGGATCCCGAAATGCATCGTGCATTCGGCTGGCGGCACATTGATCCAGCATGTCAAGGAGCATCGCCTGCATGCCGGCCTGCTCGACGGCGACCGCTTCTTCTACTTCACCACCTGCGGCTGGATGATGTGGAACTGGCTGGTCTCGGGCCTCGCCTCGGGGGCGACGCTTCTGCTCTATGACGGCTCGCCCTTCTATCCCGACGGCAACGCGCTGTTCGATTTCGCCGATGCGGAGGAGATGACCCATTTCGGCACCTCGGCGAAATTCATCGATTCCGTCCGCAAGGCGGGGCTGAAGCCCATCACGAGCCATGACCTCGGGAGCGTGCGCACCATCTCGTCCACCGGATCGCCGCTGTCGCCGGAGGATTTCCGCTTCGTCTATGACGGCATCAAGAAGGACGTGCACCTGGCCTCCGTCTCAGGCGGCACCGACATCGTTTCCTGCTTCGTGCTCGGCGTGCCGATAGAACCGGTCTGGACTGGAGAGATCCAGGGACCGGGTCTCGGCCTCGCCGTCGATGTGTGGAACGACGACGGCAAGCCGATCCGGCAGGAGAAGGGCGAGCTCGTCTGCGCAAAAGCCTTCCCGTCGATGCCGATCGGCTTCTGGAACGATCCGGAAGGCAAGAAATATCACGCGGCCTATTTCGAGCGCTTCGACAATATCTGGTGCCATGGCGACTTCGCCGAATGGACGGCGCATGGCGGCATGATCATCCATGGCCGCTCGGATGCCACGCTCAATCCGGGCGGGGTGAGGATCGGCACGGCCGAGATCTACAATCAGGTCGAGCAGATGCCGGAAATCCTGGAGGCGCTGTGCATCGGCCAGGATTTCGACAATGACGTGCGCGTCGTGCTGTTCGTGCGGCTGGCCGCCGGCGTCAGCCTCGACGAGGATTTGGAAAAGCGCATCCGCGCCAGGATCCGCACCGGCGCCAGCCCCCGCCATGTGCCGGCAAAGATCGTCGCCGTCACCGACATTCCAAGGACCAAGTCCGGCAAGATCACCGAGCTGGCCGTGCGCGACGTCGTGCACGGCCGCGCCATCAAGAACAAGGAAGCGCTCGCCAATCCCGAGGCGCTCGAGCTGTTCAGGAATTTGCCGCAGCTGGCCGATTAAGCATGCCGCCCAAAACTGTGCAGCGGTTTTGGGACAACGGCAAAGCCTGCCCAAAATGGCACTTCAGCATGGTTAAAAAATTCTGTCGGCCGAATTTACCTAGATTTCACGAGTGGTACACATTCGTAAATTTTTTCAGGCCGCGGTAAGGACTTGTTAAGGGACGGCGCCGATAGTCGCGTGTAACTTGAGGGAGAAATCCCGTTCCTCGTCCCCTGAGGATCAGATTCGCTCAAGCCCCGTTGTGACAGCAATCCCATCTTTCAAGGCGTCCATTGGACGCCTTTTTCTTTGCGAAGCCGTGTCCGATTATTCGGCCAGCACGCGCGTGGAAGGGAAACCAATCTCGACCAGTGTGCCTTCGCCGGGCGTCGAGGTGATGGTGAAACGGGCGCGGTTGGCCTCCACCATAGCCTTGGTCAGCGGCAGCCCGAGGCCGGTGCCGTCGCCGCGGCCGCGCTTCAGCGCATTGATCTGCTTGAACGGCTTCAGCGCCTGCTCGATCTCGGCCTGGGTCATGCCGATGCCGGTGTCGCGCACCCGCATGACGACGTCGCCGGAAGCCTCGTAGGCAGTCGACACGATCACCTGGCCGCCGGCCTGCGTGTAGCGGATGGCATTGGACAGGATGTTGAGCGCGATCTGGCGCACGCTTCTCAAATCCGCCACCACTTCCGGCAGCCGTGACGCGAAGCTGGAACGGATGATGACGCGCTCGCGGTTGGCCTGCGGCTGCATCATCGCCACCGTCTCGGCCAGCGTGTCGTTGAGCGACACCGCCTCGTAGGCCATCTCCTGCTGGCCGGCCTCGATCTTGGAGATGTCGAGCAGGTCGTTGACGAGGTCGAGCACGTGATTGCCCGAACGGTTGATGTCGCGCAGATAATCGCGGTAACGGTCGTTGGCTACGGGACCGAACTTCTCGTCCACCATCAGTTCGGAAAAGCCGATGATGGCGTTGAGCGGAGTGCGGATCTCGTGGCTGATGCGGGCGAGGAAATCCGTCTTTTGCGAGGAGGCGCGCTCGGCCACGGCGCGCGCCTGGGTGAGGTCCTCCTCGGCCCGCTTCCACTGTGTGATGTCGCGCACGACGGCGCAGAAGCCGCTGTCGTTGGGCAGCCTGCCGATAGTCATGAACAGCGGGATGAAACGCCCCTGCGCCTCGCGGCCGATGACCTCGCGACCGTCATTGAGCAGGCTCGCCACGCCCGGCTCGGAAAGGCCGGCGAGATAGTCGCGCGCCGCGCGCTGGCTTTCGATGGCGAACAGCGAGGCAAACGGCTTGCCGGCGATCTCGTCGCTGTCGAAGCCGAACAGGGCTTCCGCCGGGCGGCTGATCGAGCGGATATTGCCGTCGCGGCCGATCAGCACCACGCCGTCGGTGGCGGTGTCGATGATGGTGCGCATTTCGGCGATGCGCGATTTGAGCTCCGAAACATCCGGCTGCTGGCTCGGCTCGTCGTTCGCCGCACGGAAATGCGCCGCCGGCACTTCGTCCTCGCCCGAGCGGCGCACCACCAGCATCAGTGCCTTGCCGCCGCGCCACGGCACGGAACGCAACAGCGCATCGATCGGGAATTCCTGGCCCTGGCGGGTTGTAAGCTTCAGTGAACGGTCGCTTTCGTCGGCCTCGCCATCGTAATGGTCGGCGAACAGCGCGCCCAGCCCGCCGGCATCGGCAAGGTCCTCCAGCGTGTCATAGCCGGTGAGCTCGAGGAACGCCTCATTGGCGTAATGCAGCACGTCGCCGGAATGGATGAGCAGCGGCACCGGCAGCCTGGCGATGATCGACGTGTCGGGCGCCCTGGATTCCTCCCCGGTGGAGAAAGCCGACGGCACGAAGCCTTCGAGCTTGAGCAGCGGCACCGTAAGGCGCGGCCGTTCCGGTGACGCGGCTTTGCCTTCGCCGGGCTGTTCAGCTTCGGACAGGGCGCTGTCGGAGCCGGCCCAGTCCTCGCTGTCTTCCGCGTCGCGAAAATCGTCGGCGGTCATGCTGTCATCGTCAGCGCCGGCGTCAGACGCCTCGGCCGGTCGTTCGGCCTTCGGCTCGGATGTTTTTTCCGTCGCTGCGGTCTCGAAACCCGCCGCTTCGTCCGCGTCGTCGTCGGCTTTCTCGCGCCCGGCATAGTTGAGCAGCGAACCGGACGCGGGTGGCGTTTCGTCTTCGCCACCGGCAATCTCGGAAGCATCGTCGATGCCGTCGAGCCGAGCCAGGTCCTTCTGATCTTCGGCCTCGGTCTGCGCCTCAGCCGTCTCGACGGTTTCAGCCTTGGGCTGCGTTTGACTATCTTCTTGCGCTGCGGGCTCATGCCCAGTCGCGTCAGGCGCCGTCAGATCGGATTCGCCGGTCTTCGGTTGTTCCGCCGCTGGACCGGCCTTGTCGGCGGGCGCGGCCGCATCAGGCTGCTTTTCAGCGCTGGCGATGTCAGTGGTCGGCGGCTCGGCCGGGCCGGTACTGTCCTTCCGCAGCCGCTCGCCGATCTCGCGAAAGGCGCTGCGCTCGAGGATCGACAGGCCCTTGTCAGGTCCCGGCTGCCTGTCACTTCCCTGCTGCTTGTCATTTCCCGGTTGCTTGTCGTTGGCCGGCTGCCGATGCTCGGCCAGCCGGATCACCTTGTCGGCATAGCGCCGCTCCGGCTTCGGCACGATGGCCAGCGCCGGCACCTCGCCCTGGAACGGGTCGGCAGGCTTCGGCGGCTCGGCCGCGGGTTGCTCGGCGGCAGGCTCGGGTTCGGCCGGCGGGGCGCCATTGGGCACAAGCGCCATGCCGAGCGCTTCCGGATCGACAATGGCGTCGGCGCTGCGCGCGACGCCGAAGCCGCGAAAACCCTCGAAGGCACGGCTGCGGCCATAGACCGGCAGCGCCGCCAGGTCGACGGGGATCTTCAGGTCCGTGCCAGCCACCGGCCAAAGCACCGAGCGCCCTGACCAGGTATCGCGCCGCTCGAGCAGGGTGGCGATCTCGCCCGATGCGTCGAGACCGAAAGTCGTGGCGACATCCCTGAAGCGGCGGCCGATCACATCGGCGGCCGGCTTGCCGACGATGTCGGCGAATTCCGGCGACAGCGCGCTGAACTTGCCTTCGGCATCGGTGCGCCAGACGAAACGCAGCGGCGGCGCCGAACGGTCGATCGTGCGAGCCGCGGCCGGCTCTGCCGGCGGCGCGGTTTCGGCGGCGTCCTGCCGGTTTTCGGCCGCGGCATCCGTCGGTTCGACCCGCGCCGGCGCTTCCGGTTCGGGCCGCCCCGCGTCGCCGCCGCCGGCGTTGAAATACCAATGATCATGCTGCGCGGGACCGGTATCGGCAGTCTGCTTGCCTGCCTCGGCGCCGGTATCGTCCTCTCGGACGGGCGCGGCTTCAGTGGCGGCGCTCTTGTCTTCGGAGATGGTGGGCGCGCTTTCCGACGCTGCCGCCTGATCGCCGTCGTCCTGCCGGCCGTCGAGCTGCTCCTCATCGATCACCACCAGCAGATGGCGCTGGTCGGTGAGCCGCGCGAAACCGGCCGGGTAGGAGGTGCTTGCACCGGGAACAAGGCGCTTGACGATGCGGTCTCCAGCACTTGCCACATCCGCGACAAGGGCAGCCAGGGTCGCCGGCGTGATGCCGAGCGCGATAAAACCCTCCGAAGCCGCCTCGACACGGCCTTCGGCATCGACGAAGGCGATGAAATGCCCGGCCTCTGTGAAGCCGCCGATGGCGCGGCTGGCGATTTCGTCCGCGCTGCGCGAACCGGTCTGCGCCGCCGGCATCGCCAGCATGATCGCCTTTTCGCCGTCCGGCATCGTAACCGCGCTGGCGAGCAAGCCGACGGCACGGCTCACCATGCCGGTCGCCAGCCTGACGGTGATGGCGCGGTCGCTGCCGATATCCGGAAAGCCGCTGGTCGCCATGATCTGCCGCCTGGCGATCAGCGGCAATTGCGCCGAGGCGCCGATGATGGCCTCGATATCTGGATAGCCGAACACCGCGGCACCTGGCCCGTTGGCCCAGATCACCTGCTCGAGGTCGGCCGACAATATGGCAAGCGCGTCGCCGGCGGCGAAGCGCTGGCGCACCGCATCGAGCACGGCGACGTCGAGGAAGGAGTAGTTTTCAGGCGGCATGCGCTGGCGAACCCTCCGCAAGCGGGCATTTTCGGTTAACGCTTTGTTAATAAAAGCGTACGGGGCGAAGGTCCACAAGCCATGCCGTGCAACGACCGAAATCTCTGGGCTCGTGGTTAACGGGCGGGCGTTTTTATGGTGCGCTGCAACAAAGATATTGCAATGCACAAAAATTGCCTTTATATTGCCATCATACATGAACGAGACGGCTTTCTGTCAAAGCCGCTAACCTTGAAAGGTTGGAAAATGTCCAAGACTGGCAAGACCGCTGAGACCATCGAGAACGTTGAATTCCCGAGCTTCGACGCTTCCAAGGCCACCGACCAGATTCGCGCTTTCGCCGAGAAGGGCGTCGAGCAGTCGAAAGAAGCCTATGCCAAGCTGAAGAACGGCGCCGAGGAGACCCAGAAGGTTCTGGAGTCGACCTACGAGACCGCCAAGACCGTTTCCGGCGACCTGTCGCTCAAGACCATCGCCATCCTGCGCGCCAACGCCGAGGCCAGCTTCTCGCATCTCGAAGCCCTGGTCGGCGCCAAGACGCTCTCCGAGGTCGTCGAGCTGCAGACCGCCTTCCTGCGCAAGCGCGCCGAGATGGCCGTCGAGCAGGTCAAGGACTTCCAGACCGTTGCTTCCAAGGCGGTCGAGGACGTCTCCAAGCCGGTGAAGACCGCTTTCGAGAAGGCGTTCAAGGACAGCAAGGCGGCCTGATTCCAGGTCGCAACCTTACGATGCATCAAAACGTCGCATTTCGTCAGACAAATAGATGTGCGATGAGTTGATGAGATGAATACCCGGCGAGTGGAACCTCCTCCCTCTGCTCTCCGGGGTGACCAGCCAGCACCTCCTCCCGCTGGCTCGTAACAGGAAAAGGCCGGCACCTCCTCCCGCCGGCCTTTTCTTTTGCCCAGTTGAAACGATGCGGTTCGCTTCAAGGCCTTTGCCTCATCAAAGGCCTTGAATTAGACTCCGATAGTCCGTATTGGACGCATCGCCGACGATGGAGCCGACGCGGAGAGAATGATTTCTCCTCGGATTGCGCTCAGGCGGATGTGCCGTTGTAGCTCAGTTGGTTAGAGCACCAGATTGTGGATCTGGGGGTCGCTGGTTCGAGCCCAGCCAACGGTACCATCGCCTTGTTTAGAAAAATCGCTGAATTTATTAGATAATTTTCGGTCCCCGATAGCTGATGTCGCGGCCGTTCGCGGTTTTGTGCTCCATCTTGCGGCACGTCGAGAGCGGCGAGCCGGCGAAGTCGCCGCGGTAGACGCCCTCACCGGTATTGTGGAACGTCCAGGTGAGCATCTCGAGCGGGCGCCGCGCCACCGGCAGAGGACAGCGTCTGATCGTGACCTCCGCGCATCGCCGACATGCGTAAAATCAAAAACCTAAAGCGCACGGAGCGAATCTGAAAGATCGCGACGCGCTTTAGGCCCCGACGGTTCAAAGCAAAAGCGATGCCGCTCCGTGAGCTCCTTTGAAGTCGCTTCCAGTTCCTTTTCGCGCCGTTCGGGATTCCATGCCAGCGCAGTCGCTGCGGTGTCGGCAATCTGCTCAAGGTCGCGCCGGCTGAGTCGGCCGGTGATCGCCAGCACGGTGCGGCGCATGACGATGTCAGCCAGGTGGACGACACGTGCGTTGCGCGCCAGCCAATCGATCTCCGCCAGCGTATAGTCGAACGCGTCGGCAAGCGGCTCCGGCCGCCGTCCGGCTTCGTGCGCCAGAATGGCTCGGGCCGTCGTGCCATAGCGATCCAGCAGGACTTCGGCGCGCGCCGGCGACGCTCCTGTCTCAGCCGTGACAGCGCAGATCCAGCGGCTACGCGCAGCCGCATCGGCCGGAAAATCGCGGCCGCCGCCGATGGCGAGGCTCCGCGTGCTCACGCGCCCGGACTGGCCAAGCCTCGCCAGCAGCGCGTCCGTCACCTCTTCGGCAAAGCCGCGGAAGGTCGTCCATTTGCCGCCGACCAACGAGACGATCGGCCAACTCCGGCTGCCGTCGATTTCCATGACAGGCGCCGAGTGGTCGCGGCTGATCAGGCCCGGCGCAGTGCCGTCCGACGCCGGCAGCGGTCGGATACCGGAATAGGCGTAGACGATCTGCTCGCGTCCGAAGGAAAGGCCGGGCAAAAGCTCGCGCAGGCTCGCCAGGAAATAGTCGATCTCGTCATCCTCGCAGCGCACCGTTTCGGGGTCGGCGGCACGAATGTCGGTCGAGCCGACCAGCGCCCGGCCGAGATAGTCGAACACCAGGCATATGCGGCCGTCATTGGCCTCGAAATAGATCATACGACCGTTCAGCGCCTGCAGCAGGTCGGGATGGTCAAGCAGGATGTGCGAGCCCTTGGTGCCGCCGACCAGCCGTGACGGTGCACCGAGCGCTGCGTTGACACGATCGATCCAAGGCCCCGCCGCGTTGACGACGATGCGCGGCCGGAAGCTGCGCTCGCCGCCGTCCGCCAAGGCGAAGCGCACGATGCTACCGTCGCTGCCCAGCAGCCGCGCGTAGTTGAAGGCCTCGGATTCAGAACTGGCCCTTATGCCGTCCTGAAGAAGTTCAAGCACCAGCCGCTCGGGATGACGGACGGTGGCGTCGTAATAGGTACCGGCCGCCACGATGCGTGGCGTCAACGGCGGTATCTCGGTCAGCGCCCGCGCTTTCGACCACAGCGCATGCCTGGGCATGACGCGGTGGCGGGCGCCGTAGAAGTCGTACAAGGCGAGACCGATCTTGATCAGGAGAGCGCCGCGGCTGCGCGGTGCGGTCGTGCTGCCGAAAAGGGTACGCAGCGCCGCCCCGATGCCCGTCAGCCAGGAAAAGATCGGGATGACGGTCGGCAGCGGCCGCACTGCATGCGGCGCGTTGAGCAGCAGAAGGTTGCGCTCCAGCGTCGACTGCGCGACGAGGCCCAACTCGCCCGTCTCGAGATATTTGATGCCGCCATGGATGAGCCGCGACGGCGCGGCGCTGGTGCCGGAACCGAAATCCGCCTTGTCGACGATCGCGATCCTCAGGCCCTGTTCGCACAGATCGCGAAACAGGCCGGCGCCGTTGATGCCGGCGCCGACGATGAGGACATCGACATCCCGTGTTGTCCCGGTCATTGCACCGGCACGATCTTGAGATTGACCCCGGCCGCCTTCAGGCTGTCGGCAATCTCGTCGGGGAGGCCGTCGTCGCTGAGCACGAGATCGAAGTCGGTGAGGTCTGCAAACAGATGCAGCGCCACCTTGCCGAATTTGGAGGAATCGATGAGCAGCACGGTGCGCGAGGCCGCGGCGGCCATGGCCTGCTTTACGCGCACCACCTGCGGATCCTGGATCAGCGTCGCGGTCTTGTCGATCGCCGAAGCCGAGCAGATGAGCAGGTTCACCCTGATCTTCTGCAGGGCGCTCTCGCAGATGTGGCCGATAAAGGCGTTGTAGGTCGGATGGTATTCGCCGCCGAGCAGGATCAGCTTCAGGTCGTCCTTGCCCACCAGCTGTTCGGCCAGGGACAGGCTGTTGGTGACGACGGTCAGCGGCGCAACCTGCGGCAAGAACGGGCCGACCGCGTTGGCGGTGGTCGAATCGTCGAATAGAACAACCTGGCCCGGCTCGATCTCGGCCAGAACCGCCCGGGCGAGCGCCTGCTTGGCGGCGGTCGCATGTGCCTCGCGGAAGCGGAAAAGGCTCTCGTAGACGCCGGACGGCTGGGCGCTGACCGCGCCGTGCAGCTTGCGCAGCACACCCTGGCGTGCCAGCTCATCGACGTGGCGATGGATCGTCATGCGCGAGACGCCAAAAGTCGCGACAAGCTCGTCGATGCGCGCCTCGCCATGCTGAATGATATAGTCGGCAATTTCCTGCCGGCGATTGTCCGCGTTCATGGCTCCCTCTTTTCCGCGAGCGCTTCGATCGACGGCCAGGCGTTGGCGAGGCGGTTGGCGATGTCGCAGTGCAGCCGGTAGCGTCTGTCCATGGCAGCGCTGCGCTCGGGGTCGGGCCGATAGGTGCGGCCAAGCGTGGCGAGCTCGCGCGGATCGTGCCGCGGCGAGGCGAACAGGCCGACGCCGGCTCCGGCGCACAGCGCCGCGCCCCATGCGGCGGCCTCCTCCGTTTCGGTCACCGTGATCGGCATGCCGAGCACATCGGCGAAGATCTGTGCGAAGGCGGGATTGCGGGAAATGCCGCCGGTCAGCCGCGCCTCGCGCGCCGGGAAGCCTTCGCGCAGCGCATCGACGTGAACGCGATGGTTGAAGGCAATGCCTTCGATCACCGCCCGCAGCATGTCGCCGCGGTCATGCCAGCCGCGCAGCCCGAGAAAGCCGGCGCTGGCAGCCGGGCCATGCGGCGAGCCGAACAGATAGGGATGGAAGAGCATCGTCGACGGTCGCGCCAACGCCGCCTCGATTTCCGGACCGACGATGGCGTGGATCGAGCGCCCGTCCGCTTCCGCCGCCGCCCGCTCGGAACCGCACAGCGTGTCGAGGAACCAGTCGTAGTTTGCCGCCGATGCCGGCGAGATCGACATATTGTTCCATTCGCCGGGCTTCAGTCCGTTGCGGCAGAACCACCGGGCGTCGATGCGCGGCGCGGCAGAGACCGTCTCGTTGATGGAATAGGTGCCGGCAACGATGGCGACCACGCCTTGGCCATAGCCGCCGATCCCGAGCGCCGAGGCAGTCACGTCGTGCAGGCCGGCCACGACGGGCGTGCCGGCGACGAGTCCCGTGGACCGGGCCGCTTGCGCCGTGATGGCGCCGACGAACTCGTCCGGCCGCGCGACCGGCGGCAGTGCATCGCCGAGCGCTTCGAGATCGAAGATCGAGAGGATGTCCGGCGCGTACGCTTGCGTATCGACGGCTGTGAACGAGGTGCTCGCCTCGGTGAGATCGGTGCCCAGGCTTCCCGTCAGGTAGAAGCGGAGCCAGTCCTTACAGGCAAGCACGTGGCCGATACGGGCAAAGCGCTCCGGCTCGCGGTCGCGTATCCAGGCCAGAAGCGAAGACGGCGCCGAGGCATGCGGCGTCTGCCCGGTCCGCGACAGAGCCTTCGCGGCCGTCCCGTCGGCTTTCCAGCGGGCCGCAACGTCTCCAGCCCGGCTGTCCAGCGACAGGATGCCGTATCCGAGCGGCCGGCGGTCGCGATCGAGCAAATAGAGCCCGTCGCCGTGCGCCGTCGCGGCGACGGCGGCGATGTCAGAGGCCGGTCGGCCGCAATCGGACACCGCTTGCGCGATCGCTTCGGCGGTGGCCAGCCAGAGGCCGTCCATGTCGCGTTCGACGTGGCGCGGCTCGGACATGATCTGCGCCACCCGGCGGCGGGCCACCGCCAGCGAGGCGCCAGCCTCATCGAAAACCACCGCCTTGGTGACGGTCAGGCCACTATCGATTCCCAGCAGACAGGGCATCCACTCCTCGCCACGCACATAACGTGCGGCTCTTGGGAAATGCCCATATCACGATGTTAAATTAACATCAATGAGTGTTACAATTCTCCTTGCCGCACGGGGGCGACGACGACGTTCATGCCGCGCTCCTTCATCGTCTCGACCTGCCTGGGAGGGGTTCCGTCGTCGACGACGATGACGTCGAACTCGTCAAGCGCGCACATGGCATGCAGTGCCCGGCGTTCGAACTTGGTGTGGTCGGCCAGCAGGATGCGCATGGCGGCGCTGTCGAACATGGCGCGCTTGGTTTCAACCATTTCCGGCGACTGGTGGAAAACCATGCCGTCGGTGATGGCCGACATCGACATGAAGACGCGATCAGCCCTCAGCCGCCGGATCTCCGTGACCGTGACCGGCCCCATGAAGGCATTGCACCAGTTATAGAACTGGCCGCCAAGCCCGAGCAGCGTGAGGTCTCGCGTGCCCTTCAGCTCGTTCATCAGGGTGATCGAGTTGGTGATCGCCGTCAGCGGCACGCGCGCCGCCAGATGCGGCACGAGCTGCAGGACGGTGGTGGAATCGTCGAAGAAGACGGCTTGGCCGGGTTCCAGGAAGGCCGCCGCCGCCTGCGCGATCGCGCGCTTCTCGGCCGCCTGGCGCGACGAACGGTAGACGTCGCTCGATTCGATCAGGCTGGTCGGGGCAGCCGAGACGATGCCGCGCGTCTTGCGCAGCAGGCCCTTCTCGACCAGTTCGTCGAGGTCGCGATGCGCGGTCATCAGGCTGATGCCGAAGCGTTCGGTGAGGTCCTCGATGCGCATCGTGCCCTCGGCCAGGACGGCCTCGGCCATCATCTGCCGGCGCGCAAGCTGGCGCGCGTGGCGGCTGTCTGCGGGCACCTGATCCCCGGCAAGGGTCTTCAACGCCTGCTCGGGCCGAATCTCGCGATCTTTCATCCAAGCCTCTCCTGCCGATGCCATTCGCATATCTGGCGCCGATGGCAAGCGCTGCCTTGAGGGCAAGCAGTGTTTTGCGCATCGAATGCATTTTGCGCGGCAGGAAAAGGGGCGCGCATCGTACGCGCCCCAGTCCGCGGTTTACTGCGTAAGCGTGAACGGTCCTGTGTATTTGTCGACATTGTCCTTGGTGATCAGGGCGCAATCGAAGAGCTGCTTCTCGGAGGATGCGCCTGTCGAGCCGGTCTTGATGAACTTGTCGGCCTGCTTCACGGCTTCGGCCGAGAAGACCGCGACAGGCTGCAGCACCGTGTATTGCATTTCGCCCGCCTTGACGGCGGCGACCGCGTCCGGCGAGCCATCGAAGCCGCCGACCTTCACCTGGTCGAGCTTGCCCGCTTCCTTCAGCGCCGCAATGGCGCCAAGGGCCATCTCGTCGTTGCCGGAAATGACACCCACGATGTCGGGGTGGGCCTGCAGCAGCGATTGCATTTTCTGGTAGCCTTGGGTGCGGTCCCAGTTGGCCACTTCCTTGCCGCCCTTCTTGAGGTCCGGATACTGGGTAAGCACGGTCTCATAACCGTTCGAGCGGGTTGCCGCGTTGTTGTCGGCCGGGTTGCCGAACAGCTCGACATAGTTGCCCTTGTCGCCGATCGCCTCGACCCACTGCTGCGCGCCGATTGCGGCGCCTTGCGCGTTGTTGGAGACGAGCTGCGCCTTGGCGAGACCATCCTGGTTGATCTCGGCGTTGACCAGGAAGACCGGGATGTTGGCGGCAACCGCCTTCTTGACCGCGCCGATCGAGCCGTCGGCATTGGCCGGGTCGAGGATGATCGCCACCGATTTGTTGGTGATGGCTGTGTCGATCATCGTGCTTTCGGCATTGGTATCGCCCTTGTGGGCGCTGACATTGGCGGTGTAGCCGAGGCTCTCGGCCGTGGCCTTGGCGACCTGGCCCTCGGTGAGCCAATACGGATTGGCCGGATCGGTCACGATGATGCTGATCAAACCCGCCGCCCAGGCATGGCTTGCCATGAACGGCAGCGTCGCGGCCGCGACCAAGAGCATTCTTCTGGCTTTATCGATCATTTCTCTCACTCCCTTTGTAGATTGCGGTTGCAGATTGCGGTTGCCGATTTGTCTCGGCCTTCTTTCCGGTCGGTCTCCTTGCGTCCCGGAGAAGCTTGTGGCGAGGCGCGGCGTCACTGTCGGACGCCGCGGGCCCCGTACTGGATGGTGTTCATGAGCACGGCGAGCACGATGACGGCGCCGGTGAAGACGGTCTGCCAGTAGGAGGACACGCCGATGATGACGAGGCCGTCCGAAAGAAAGCCGATGACGAAGGCGCCGAGCATGGTGCCGCGCACCGTGCCGCGGCCGCCGGTCAGCGCGGCGCCGCCGATGACCACCGCCGCGATCGCAGTCAGCTCGTAGGTGGTGCCGGCGGTCGGTCCGGCCGAGGTCAACTGCGATGAGAGCACCAGGCCGGCGATAGCCGACAGGATACCGGAGAGCGTGTAGACCGTGATCTTGACCCGCTTGACCGGCACGCCCGACAGGTCGGCCGCGTTCTCGTTGCCGCCCGAGGCATAGAGCCAGCGGCCGAAGGAGGAGCGGCTGAGCATCAGCCCGGTCAGCACGGCGAGGACCGCCAGGACCACCACGCTGATCGGCACGCCGAAGAGCCGGTTGAAGCCCAGCCAGTCGAAGCCGGTGTTGCCGAGCTCTGGCCGGCCGGCGAGGTTGTTGTAGGTGAGGCCGTTGGTCATCAGCAGCGCGATGCCGCGCGCCATGTACATGACGCCGAGCGTAGTAACGAAGGCGGGCACCCTGAACCAGGCGATGAGGATGCCGTTGAGCGCGCCGAGCACGGCGCCGAGAGCGCAGGTCAGCACCACCACAGCCCACACCGGCGGAAACAGGATGACGCCGAGCGGTTTCAGCTCCACGCCCTGCATCAACGCACCCGCGACGACGCCGCACAGCGCCAGGATCGAGCCGACCGACAGGTCGATGCCGCCACTGAGTATGACCACCAGCATACCGATCGCGAGTATGCCGTAGATGGCTACATGCGAGGACATGATCAGCAGGTTGGAGACGGTGAGGTAGTTCGGCGACAGAAACGAGAAGACGACGATGATGGCGATCAGCGCGAAGAAAGCGCGGCCCTTCAGCAAAAGCTTGATGGGGTTGGCTGTTCCCTTGACCGCTGCGGCCGGGGAAGAGAGGCGGTTGGCGCTCGTTTGCGTCATTGTTCGTTTCCGTGTTCCGCTCAGGCCGCGACGGCCTCGCCCGAGGCGGCCATGATCTTTTCCTTGGTGATGTCCGAGGTGAACTCGGCAGAGATCCGGCCGCGCCGCATGATGATGATGCGGTGGGCGATCGACAGGCATTCGTTGACTTCCGATGTCGTGTAGACGACGGCCTGCCCGGCCGCCGCGTGGGCTGCCAGAATTCGGAACACCTCTGCCTTGGCGCCGATGTCGATGCCGCGACTGGGTTCATCCAGCAGGATAACCTTGGGATCGGTGGCGAGCATCTTTCCGATGACCACCTTCTGCTGGTTGCCGCCGGACAGCGACCCGATCGGCACGTCCGGCCCATCGGTCTTCACGGTCACGGCCCTGATTGATTTCTGGATCAATGCCCGCTCGAGCTTGAGGGAGGTGAAGACCCCGCGCGCGAACTCCCTGATCGAGGCGAGCGAAAGGTTCTGCCCGACCGACATCGTCTGGACGAGCCCGTAGCGCTGGCGATCCTCCGGCACGAGCGCAAGGCCGCGGGCGATGCGCTCGCCGATGGCAAGATGGGAAATCTCCTTGCCCTCGAGCACGATCTCGCCGGACGTCGCGCTCAGCTTGCCGGCGACGGTTTCGAGCAGTTCCGTCCTGCCGGCCCCCATCAGGCCATAGATGCAGACTATCTCGCCGGCCCTGACGTCGAGCGACATGCGGTCTACGACGTTGTAGCCGCCTCCGGCCGGATCCGGCACGGTCAGGTCGCGGACCGAGAGCATGACCGGGCCGAAATCGTAGCCGGTTGGCGGATTGCCCAGATCATAGTTCTCGCCGACCATGTTGCGCACGATCCATTCCAGATCGATGTCGGCGCGCGGCGCGTAGGCGGTCATGTTGCCGTCCCGCAGCACCACGGCATGATCGGTGATCTGCAGGGCCTCCTCGAGATGGTGCGAGATGTAGACGATCGACACGCCCTTGGCGGTGAGGTCGCGGATCACATTGAAAAGAACCTCGACCTCGGTGGCGGAAAGCGCCGATGTAGGCTCGTCCATGATGAGGATCCGGCTGTCGACCGAAAGCGCCCGGGCGATCTCGACGATCTGCTGCTGTCCGAGGCGCAGCTCCTCGATAGGGGTGAGCGGATCGATGTCTTCTTCGAGTTCCGCCAGCAACTCGCGGACCTGGCGTTCCTCCTCGGCGTAGTTGACGCCGGTCGGACCATTGATCTCGCGGCCCATGAAGATGTTGTCGCGAACCGACAGATTGGGCGCGAGGCTGAGCTCCTGATGAATGATCGAAATGCCGTGGTTGCGCGCATCTGTGGAAGAGGAGAACACGATGGGCTGGCCGTCGAGAATGACCTCGCCGGATGTCGGCTGCACCACACCGGAGAGGATCTTCATCAGCGTCGACTTGCCGGCTCCGTTCTCGCCGAACAGTGTCGTCACCTGGCCGCGGTGAATGTCGAAGTTGACGCCCTTCAGCGCCTTCACGCCGCTGTAGGACTTGGCGATGTTGCGCGCCGCCAGAACCACTTCACCGGCAGGCCGGGAGATCGCAACGTCGCTCATTTGACGGCGACCTTCACCGGCGTGATCAGCCAGTTCTTCGGGTTGATGAGACGAAAGGCGCCGAAGACTTCCAGCGTCTTGCCCGAGAGGGTCGCGGTATCGATCCCATCGAGGGTCGCCTTCTTCATGGCGCGGTTGATGCCCGAGCCGGCGTCCTGAAACTCGATCTGGTTCTTGAACTTGCCGAAGGCGATATCGCCCGGCGCATCGCGCAGGTCGGTCCCGTTGATGGCCGGGCCGGTCTGCAGCCGCACATGGATGTCGGCCGGCACGCCATCGGCCTTGAGGTCGTAGATGCCGGACTTCGCTTCGCCTGCCACCGCCGTCAGCCTGATCGGGATGATCGCGCCGGTCGATGAGGCAGTTCCGTACTGTTTGGCGGCTGCGTTCTTGTCGGCCATGACCTCCGGTCCGAAGGTCGCGGCGTTGACGGCGTGCTCGACAACGAAAGCCTGGATACGCGGGAACTCTTTTTCGCCGAAC
Organism: Mesorhizobium sp. LEGMi-168a; assembly: GCF_058312955.1. Taxonomy (NCBI): domain Bacteria; kingdom Pseudomonadati; phylum Pseudomonadota; class Alphaproteobacteria; order Hyphomicrobiales; family Phyllobacteriaceae; genus Mesorhizobium; species Mesorhizobium sp. LEGMi-168a. Next base: position 56,129 of record NZ_JBZEGV010000020.1, on the reverse strand, counting down.
CGGTCGGGCGAAAACGCCTCCTGGCTGGCGTCGGCGGACGATCCGATCTGGACGACCTTGGTGTCGAGCGCGATCGCGGCAAGGACTACGACGCCGAGACCGATCGCAATCATCAGGCCGCGGCGCGACGCGGCAGGAGCCTTCGGCGTCTGGGCTGACATGACGTTCATCGTTCAGATACCTGCTTGCGACGGAACGGGGCGGGCACTGGCTGATGCGCACGGCCTGACGTCTGCCGCCTGTCGGTGACACGGCATCCTCGGGTCAGCTGCTTGCATCGATCTTCTCCACCCTTGACCTGCGATGCGGCGTCTTCCTCCCCGCTGCATCTTTTCCAGTTCAAACTTATGTTATATTCGTGTTATCTTTTGCGTCAAGTATGTTAAGTCGAAGTTCCGCTTTGGCATGGATTTTGACCCGCTGGGAGGGCTTCCAGTCATGCGAATTTTCAAAGGCCGCCTCCCGCCGAGACCGGGCATCGCCGGTTGCCACCGTGACCGATCATGGGCGGCTATCCGTCCTCATAGACGCGGCATGAAGGCGCTGCAGTCCCGAAGTGATTTTCAATAAATGTATGATTTTGCGACGTTTTTATCTCACCATTCCATGCCGAGCTGCGAACTGAAAACAAGGCTGAAGGGTCGGGTCGCTTGTTTGAATGCTCTCCCATTTGCTTGGCGAAGACGACGTAAGGCGGATCGTTGCCTTCATTCTCACTAAAATGAGCGTAGCTGAAAAAATTTTCGATGTCTGCAAAAAAAATCAACAGTTGTGTTATTTCCATGATAATTTAGAATGAAGCCAAAGGAGCGCCGTTACGCGGGAGTGCGCAGCGACGCATCTTCGTGCGGCCACACGTTCGCGGCGAGCCGCAGGCGGAAAACGAGGAGGAAAACAGACATGCCCTGTTGCCGATCCAGGCATGTTCGCAGCGGAAGCGGAGCGGTCCGTGGCTGGCGCTGACGTTATCGTAGGCATCGATTCCGGCACGTCGGTCATCAAGGCGGTCGCCTTCGAGCTGAACGGCCGCCAGATTGCGTCGGCTTCGGTACCGAACCGGTACGCGGCCGGCGCCGACGGCTCGGCGACGCAGTCGCTCTCCCGGACCTGGCGCGACTGCGTGGCGGCAATTCGAGGGCTTGGCGACAAGGTTGAAGACTTGGCGGCGCGCACCGCCGCTCTCGCGGTGACCGCGCAGGGCGACGGCACCTGGCTCGTTGGTCGTGGAAACAAGCCGGTCGCCGATGCATGGCTCTGGCTCGACGCGCGCGCGTCGCCCACTGTCGAGCGCCTGGCTGCCGGCCCGCTCAGCCGCGCCCGCTTCGAGGCGACGGGAACAGGGCTGAATACCTGCCAACAGGGCAGTCAGATGGCGCATATGGACCGCCACTCGCCCGACCTTCTCGACCATGCCGAAGTCGCGCTGCACTGCAAGGACTGGCTCTATCTGAACCTGACCGGCGTGCGCGCCACCGACCCCTCGGAGGCGGGCTTCACCTTCGGCAATTTCCGTACCCGCCGCTACGACGATACGGTCGTCGAGGCGCTCGGCCTTTCCCGGCGGCGCAAGCTCTTGCCGGAGATCATCGACGGCACGATGGCGACCCATCCGCTTACCGCCGAGGCAGCGGCCGAGACAGGCCTGAAAGCGGGCACTCCGGTCAGTCTCGGCTATGTCGATATGGTCATGACCGCGCTCGGCGCCGGGGTCTGCGGCGGCGAGGGAGACGTCGCCTGCTCGATCGTCGGCTCGACCGGCGTCCACATGCGTGCCGTGCCGACGGGCAGTGTCCGCCTCAACAAGGAGGGTTCGGGCTACGTCATTGCCCTGCCCATTCCGGGTCTGGTGACGCAGGTGCAGACCAACATGGCGACCTCGCTCAACATCGACTGGGTCCTCGGCCTGGCGGCGGATGTGCTGAAGGAATTCGGGCACGAGGCCAATCACAGCGATCTGGTCAGCCGCATCGATCAGTGGCTCGCCGCAAGCCGCCCCGGCCAAGTCGTCTATCATCCCTACATTTCAGAGGCCGGCGAGCGCGGTCCGTTCGTCAACGCCAACGCCCGCGCCGGGTTCGTTGGCCTGTCGGTCAGCCATCGCTATCCGGATCTGGTCCGTGCCGTCATTGAAGGGCTAGGGCTTGCCATACGCGACTGCTATGCGGCGATGGGCGATCTGCCGTCAGAGCTGCGGCTCTCAGGCGGCGCGGCTCGTTCTAAAGGATTGCGCGGCATCCTGTCGGCGGCGGTTCATGCGCCGGTGCGTGTCTCGTCGCGCGAGGAGGCAGGCGCCGCCGGTTGCGCGATGATGGCGGCAGTCGCCATCGGCGCGTATCCTGACATGAGCGCCTGCATCGCCGAATGGGTCACGCCGCTGCTCGGGCCTGTCGAGACGCCCGATCCAGCGCTGATTGCTGCCTATGACGGCCTTTTCACGGCATTCTACGCGGCGCGCCATGTCCTGGGACCTGCCTGGGACGCTCTGGCCGCCGCGCGCCGCAACGCAGCAGGCGCCTCCGCCGAAACGCCTGAAGGAGCAAGAGATGGGGCTTGAATCGAGCACGGTCGATCTCTTCGTCATCGGCGGCGGCATCAATGGCGCCGGCATCGCCCGAGACGCGGCAGGTCGCGGCCTTTCGGTCGTGCTGTGCGAGAAAGACGACCTTGCCGAGGGTACCTCCTCGCGCTCCGGCAAGCTGGTGCATGGCGGCCTGCGCTATCTCGAATATTACGAGTTCCGGCTGGTACGCGAAGCCCTGATCGAGCGCGAGGTGCTGCTCAAGGCCGCGCCCCATATCATCTGGCCGATGCGCTTCGTCCTGCCGCACAGTCCGCAGGATCGGCCGGCCTGGCTGGTGCGGCTCGGCCTGTTTCTCTACGACCATCTGGGCGGTCGAAAAAAGCTGCCGGGCACGCGCACGCTCGACCTCAGGCGCGATCCGGAAGGAGCGCCGTTGCTCGACCGGTACACGAGCGGCTTCGAGTATTCCGACTGCTGGGTGGATGACGCGCGGCTCGTGGTGCTCAACGCCGTCGGCGCGGCCGAGCGCGGGGCCGAGGTGCTCACCCGCTCGCCTGCCGTTTCGGCCCGCCGCGAAGATGGTGCCTGGACGGTAACGACAAGAAATTCGATGACAGGGCAAACGCGCATTTTCCGCGCCCGCTGCATCGTCAATGCCGCCGGCCCATGGGTTTCAGACGTCATTGGCCGTGTTGCGGGATCGAACTCGTCGCGCAACGTGCGCCTCGTCAAAGGCAGCCACATCATCGTGCCGAAGTTCTGGCAGGGGGCGAATGCCTATCTGGTGCAGAATCACGACAGGCGCGTCATCTTCATCAACCCCTATGAAGGGGAAATGGCGCTGATTGGAACCACCGATATCGCCTATGACGGCCGTGCCGAGGACGTGAAGACCGACGAGAGCGAGATCGACTATCTGCTCGCGGCGGTGAACCGCTACTTCAAGGAGAAGCTGAGGCGCCAGGACGTGCTGCACACCTTCTCCGGCGTGCGGCCTTTGTTCGACGACGGCAAGGGCAACCCGTCCGCCGTGACGCGCGACTACGTCTTCGACCTCGACGAGACCGGCGGTGCACCGCTGCTCAACGTCTTCGGCGGCAAGATCACGACCTTCCGCGAGCTGGCCGAGCGTGGCGTGCGCCGGCTGAAGCATATTTTTCCTCAGATGGGCGCGGACTGGACCGAGAATGCGCCGCTGCCCGGCGGCGAAATTCCCAATGCCGACTACGAGACCTTCGCCAATGGCCTGCGCGAGGCCTATCCCTGGATGGCACGCGATCTCGTGCATCACTACGGGCGGCTCTACGGCGCGCGCACCAAGGACGTCGTCAAGGATGCGGCAAGCCTGGATGATCTTGGCCGGCATCACGGCGGCCTGCTCTACGAAGCTGAGGTGCGCTATCTCGTCGCCAAGGAATGGGCGCGCACGCCTGACGACATCCTGCTTCGGCGTACCAAGCACCACCTGCATCTTACCGAGGCCGAACGGCACGCCTTCGCCAGATGGTTCGAGGCCGAGCGCCTTGCCGAGGCAGCGTGAATGCCGATGCGACTTCGACCCAGAACTACCTTGCGGACCGACACGTCATGGCGCTGACGCTTTCCCTGAACACCAACCCGCTGGTCAACCGCTTTGCCGAGCCGGACGACCTGATCGAGACCGTCGCCCGCGGGCTCAGGCTGCGCGACCTGCAACTGACGCACGAGTTCATCAATCCAAGCTGGCCGGCGCCGGTGATCCGGCGGCTGACCCGGCTGATGACGGCGGCGCTGCGGCGCACCGGCGTTCGCGTCTTAAGCGGCATGACCGGCCCCTATGGCCGGCTCAACCATTTCGGCCATCCCGACCGCGATGTGCGCCGATACTATGTCGACTGGTTCAAGACCTTCGCCGACATAACCGCCGACCTCGGCGGTGTTTCCGTCGGCACCCAGTTCGCCATCTTCACCTTCAAGGACCATGACGACCCGGCCCGGCGTGAGGAGCTGATCCGGATCGCCGTCGACTGCTGGGCGGAGGTGGCTGAGCACGCCAAGGCGGCTGGCCTGCGGTACGTTTTCTGGGAACCGATGAGCATCGGGCGCGAGTTCGGCCAGACGATCGCCGAATGCCTGAAGCTGCAGGACAGGCTGACCAAAGCCGAAATGGCGGTGCCGATGTGGATGATGGCCGACATCGACCACGGCGACGTGACCAGCGCCGATCCGGATGACTATGATCCCTATGCCTGGGCCCGCGCGGTCCCCAAGGTGTCGCCGATCATCCATATCAAGCAAAGCCTTATGGACAAGGGCGGACACCGGCCCTTCACCGCCGAGTTCAATAACAGGGGCCGCATCCAACCCGAGCCGCTGCTGAAGGCCCTGGCGGAAGGCGGAGCCGTCGACAACGAGATCTGCCTGGAGCTGAGTTTCAAGGAACGGGAGCCGGACGATCGGCAGGTCATCCCGCAGATCGCCGAAAGCATAGCCTTCTGGGCGCCCCATATCGACACCGGCGTGCAAAGCCTGAATATCTGAGCCGGCCGATGGTGACGCCCAAACGCGCGATGAAGGACTGCAGATGTTGAAACGCTCAGGTCAACCGGACCCGGAAGGGTCGCTCGCCATCCGCGCCGCCTGGCTGCATTACGCCGGCGGACTCACCCAGGCCGAGGTGGCGAAGCGACTGGGACTGCCCTCGGTGAAGGCGCATCGGCTGATCGCCCGGGCTGTGGCCGACGGCGCGGTGAAAGTCTCGATCGACGGCGAGATCGTCGAATGCGCCATGCTGGAGAACCGGCTCTGCGATCGGTTCGGGCTGAACTTCTGCGAGGTCGCGCCGGATCTGGGCGAGGAAGGGCTGCCGCTGCGGGCGCTGGGGATCGCGGGCGCCAGTTTCCTGCGTCGCGAGATCGAGCGCGGCGAGGACAGCGTCATCGGTATCGGCCATGGCCGCACGCTCGCCGCCGCGGTGCATCAGCTGCCGCGCTTCGAGGCCGCCGGCGTGCGCTTCGTCTCGTTGCTTGGCGGCCTGACGCGCAACTATGCCGCCAACCCGCATGACGTCATGCATCGGCTGACCGAAAAGACCGGCGCACAGGCCTATGTGATGCCGGTACCCTTCTTTGCCAACTCCGCGGAAGACCGCGAAGTGCTCCTGGCGCAGCGCGGCGTGCGCGAAATCTTCGAGATGTCGAACCGGGCGACGCTGAAATTCGTCGGCATCGGCACGGCGGATGCCGGCGCCCAGCTCGTGGCGACCGGCATGATTGAGCCGCGCGAGATCGCCGAGATCACTGCCGTCGGCGGCGTCGGCGAAATGCTCGGCCACTTTTTCGACGCGCGCGGCCGGTTGCTGGAAACAACCTTGACCGCCCGTACGCTCGCCGTCGATCTGGACGGGCCGGCGGACAGCCGCATCATCGCCATCGCCGGTGGCTCCACGAAGATTGAGGCGATCCGCGCGGTGCTGAAGAGCGCGCGGTTGAAGGGTCTTATTACCGACGAGCCGACGGCCCGGGCCCTGGTCGACGAAACAGGATGACCATCGCATGACGCAGCCGAAGCAAGTCTGGATCGGTACCAGCTGGAAGATGAACAAGACGCTCGCCGAGGCGCGCGCCTTCGCCAGCGCGCTTTTGTCCGATCCCGCCGGCGATCCGCGTATCCAGCGTTTCGTGATACCGCCCTTCACGGCGGTGCGCGAGGTCAAGGCGATGCTGAATGACACCACTGTCAAGGTCGGCGCGCAGAACATGCACTGGGCCGACGAAGGCGCCTGGACGGGCGAAATCTCGCCAACCATGCTCAAGGACTGCAACCTCGATATCGTCGAGATCGGCCATTCCGAACGGCGCGAGCATTTCGGCGAGACGGACGAGACGGTGGGCTTCAAGACGGAAGCCGCGGTGCGTCACGGCCTCGTTCCGCTTGTCTGCATCGGCGAGACTCTGGCCGAGCGCGAGGCGGGCCGCGCCAGCGAGGTGCTCGGCAGGCAGGTGCGCGGCGCGTTGTCGAAACTTACCGCCGCGCAGAAGACCGCGCCGATCCTGTTCGCTTACGAGCCGGTGTGGGCGATCGGCGTCAACGGCATACCGGCGACCTCGGACTATGCCGACGCCCGGCAGGCGGAGATCATCGCCGCCGCCGAGGACGTGCTCGAACGCAGCGTGCCCTGCCTCTATGGCGGCTCGGTCAATCCCGGCAATTGCGCCGAACTCATTGCCTGCCCGCATGTCGACGGGCTGTTCATCGGGCGCTCCGCATGGGCTGTCGAGGGCTATCTCGACATCCTCGGCAGATGCGCCGCAACGTTGTAGAAGGAGTTGACTATGAGACTTGCAGTGGCTGGAGACAGCGCCGGCGAAAGCTTGGCGAAGGTTCTCGCCGACTACCTGAAGGACAAGCACGAGGTGTCGGAGGTGTCGCGCACCGAGACCGGTCCCGATCCCTTCTACGCCAATCTTTCGGACCGCGTCGCCAGCGATCTATTGGCAGGAAAGTATGACCGGGCGATCCTGATCTGCGGCACCGGCATCGGCGTCTGCATTTCGGCCAACAAGGTACCGGGCATTCGCGCCGCTCTCACCCATGACACCTATTCGGCCGAGCGGGCGGCGCTCTCCAACAATGCCCAGATCATTACCATGGGTGCGCGCGTCATCGGCACGGAAGTCGCGAAGGCCATCGCCGACGCATATCTGAAGGAAGCCTTCGATCCGAAAGGCCGCTCGGCCGGCAACGTCGCCGCCATCGACGAAGTGGACGCCAAGTACAACGTTCGTTAGCTGCGGAGCCATGTAGTCGAAAAAAGCAATTGAAAACAATCGCTTGTAGAGATCCGACCCGTTACGGCAATTAAGATCCGTCCATCAAGCGCCGACAGGCTCGAGAAGGGGCGGATTTGCCTTCGCCGGATCCAGCTTGATGTAGCAGGGGCCCGCATCCTGTTTCAGCTTTTGCAGCTGCATGCGCGCCTTGGCACGAAGCACAGGATCGACAGGTCCGTCGGGCCGATCCTTGACCGCACTGAGCACCTTTGCCGCTTCGTCCACCTGCCGAAGCTGCGCCAGGCTGCGGCCAAGGCCGTATTGCGCTCCGGAAAGCTCCGGATTGAGCTCGAGCACCTTGCGGAAGGCCTCCGCGGAGTCCGCGTGCCGGCTGAGCGCCTGAAGTTCGATGGCGAGCCTTGACCACGCCTTGACCGATTTCGGTGCGATCTCCACGAGCGATCCGAAAGTGTCGGCCGCTGACCAGTGATCGCCTTTCGCGGCCAGCAATTGGCCCAACCCGTAGAGCGTGCGCGGGTGGCTCGGGCTGACCTCCAATATCTGGCGGTAGCCGTTTTCGGCGTTGGCAAGGTTGCCTGCTTCGTGGAATTTGGTCGCCTGCTCCAGCACGCTCCCAACGGACCTCTCGTCAATCCGGTCGCCGAGATTGCGCCCGGTGATGGTCTTGACCATGACACAGTGGATCGCTGTCTGTCCGACGCCGAACGCGTATTTGTAGGGCTCGTTGCCGCGCAGGAAGTCATAGACGCGAAAACCCTGTTCGATCGCGCGCCGGATGCAATAGGCATGCAGCACCAATCCCGGTGGCATGTGGTTGGCGGTCTCGTCACGTCCGGCGAGGTTGAAAAGCATCGCCTTCTTGACCGGATCAATCAGTATCGCCAGTCCTCCGAGCGGTTTGTCCCCCTGCCACAGGATCGGCATGAACAGCGATCCGCTCTCGAAGACATCCTTGAATGTCTTGCGGTTGGACCTGATCAGGCCGGGCATGGTGTTACCCTTGCGCGAGCCCCATTTGATGCGCCACATGTCGAGGACGATATCGATGTCGCGGTCGATGGTCGAAAGGTCGGCATGCGTGATGCGAAATTCGTCGGATCCGTCCAGCTTCCGCAAGAAGCGCCTGATCTTCTGGCGCGTGTTCGAGCTGGTCTTCTGCTCGAGATAGGTGTCCCAGTCCTCCGGCAGGTCGATGGCCGTGCAGATGCAGTTGTCGACATTGTCGGCTTTGTTGATGCGGTCCATTTTGTGGGCGGTGAGCCGCTTGTCGGCGAGATTGTCGAACAGCAGGCGGCGCCGCGCTTGCGACATGCGCAGATTTTCGAGATGCAGCTTGGCCCAATTCATCTCCAGCAGATGTTTGGCAAGGGCGGGGATCGCGCGCTCTGCAGCCCCGGGCGCGCAGATCATGCCGGCGTATTCCGACGCGTAATTGCCGGCCAGGTTGATTTCGTTGTGGCAGAAGCCGGTTTTCCTGTTCAGCCTGGTGCGCAGCCGCAGCGGCAGCAAGGCGACATAGGGGGATCCTTTCGGTCCGGTCCGGGCCGCCAGGATCGACCAGGTCCCTTCGAACCGGCGCAGATAAGAAGACAGGAACGTCCAGGAGACGAAAAACTGAGCTTCGGGATCCCTTTCGTAAAGATCATCCCAGTTTTGCCGGAGCGCGTTCAGACCCTCCCTTGTCGTGATGACGTCGATCTGCATGGTTTCCCCCGACCCTTGTCCTTTGTTGCCTCACTGTTCCATGAAAGCTCGCGCCATGCTGTCGGCGATCGGCTTCGTCAGATAGCGGAAAAATGTCCGCGGATGCTCTTGCACCATTATTTCGGCCGGCATGCCCGGCGTTGGTGAAAAACCATGCACCTTCGCCAGCTCGCTCGCCGGCACGCGTACGCGAGCAAGATAGACTTCCTTTGGCACCGGGCCTTGCATCTCGGGCAAGGCATCGGCCGAAACATAGTAGACTTCGCCTTCCAGAACCGGCGTGGTGCGGCGGTTGAGCGCGATCAGCCGGATCGAGGCCTTCTGCCCGACCTTGACGTTGTCGATGTCGGTGCGCGGCACCTGCGCCTCGATGACCAAGGGCACATCGGAGGGCAGGATCTCGAGGATCGCCTTGCCGCTTTCGATGACGCCGCCGGCGGTGTGGTAGTACATGCGTATGATCGTGCCCGGCACCGGAGCATTGATGGTCACCCGGCGAAGCACATTGTCCGCCTCGCGCGACTGCTCGCGCACGGCGTCCAGCTCGGCTTCCAGGCTCTGCAGTTCCTGGAGCGCCGCCTGGCGATAGGTGTCCTTCGTCTGGGAGATCTGCTGCTCGAACCTGACGATCTGTTCGCGGTTTTCGGAAACTTCCGCAACCATCTTGCCGATCTGACCGTCGGCGTCGGCCATCGCGCGCTGGATCGCCTTCACCTCGGTGCCGCGGATCAGCCCCTGGTCGAGAAGCTTCTGCTTGCCCTGGTACTCCTCCTTGAGGAATTGCAATTGCCGCCGCACGGAGGATATCTGCTCCTCGATTCCCTCATTGCGGAATTCCATCGCCTTTTTGTTCTGATCGAACAGCGCTATGTCGCTGTCGCGTTTGCTTTCCGCGGCTTCGAAATTAAGCTGCTGGCTTTCCATGATCGGCGAGATTTCTGGGTCTGACCGGTTGTCGAGGATGATCGCCGGGAACTGGATCTTGGCTTTGCCTTGCACCTCGGTATTCAAGCGGGCCGAGATGGCCTCGAGCCTCGCCATCCTTAGGAACAATTGCCGTGCGTTGGTCTGGGCGGCGGTTTCATCGAGCTTGATCAGCGGCTGGTCGAGGCTGACATGATCGCCTTCGTTAACCAGGATTTCCTTGATGATGCCGCCTTCGAGATGCTGGACGACCTTGTTTTGCCCGGTGGCGACGAAGCTGCCCTGGGCGATGATGGCGGATGCCAGTGGCGCCGTGGAAGCCCAGGTGCCGAAGCCGCCGAATGCCACCACAATCAGCAGCAGGCCAATCATTGTCTGCTTCCAGATCGAGCGTGGCACCTCCGAGTACCATTCGATGTCGTGAACTTTTGCGATGTCGGCTGTCATTTGCACGCCCCGCTACTGGATTTGATGGCCGAACGAGCCGTCTTCGATGCTCAGCCCGCGGCCCGCCAATGCCTGCAGGACATCCTGGCGCATGCCGAACAGGGCGACGGTGCCGTTGACGAGCAGCAATATCTTGTCGACGCTCTTCAGCAGCGATGGCCGCTGGGTGATGGTGATGACCGTGATCTTGTTCTCCTTGGCGTGCTGGAGTGCGCGCTCCAGGGCGGCGTCACCGGCCGAGTCGAGGTTGGAGTTCGGCTCGTCGAGCACGACCAGGCGCGGATTGCCGAAGAAGGCGCGTGCAAGCGCGACACGCTGCTTCTGCCCGCCGGAAAGCGGAGCCCCGTCGGCGGCGACGAAGGTCTCGTAGCCATGCGGCAAGGTGGAGATCATTTCGTGGACGTCGGCGAGCGCCGCCGCCTGGTAGATTTCGGCATCGGTCACGTCGTCGCGCATGCGGGCGATATTGGCCTTGATCGAGGCGGGAAACAGCTGAACGTCCTGCGGCAGATAGCCGATGTTCTCGCCGAACTGGCGCGGATCCCAGTTGCGCAGGTCCATCAGGTCCAGCCGGACGTTGCCTGATGTCGGCAGGATCGAACCGACCAGCATTTTGCCCAGCGTCGTCTTGCCGGCGCCCGAATTGCCGATGATCGCAAGGGAGTCGCCAGGCGAGAGGGAGAACGACAGACCGTTGAGCACGACGCGTTTGGTTCCCTGCGGCACGAAGAGAAGACGTTCCACGTCAAGACGGCCCTCGGGACGGGGCAGGTTAAGCCGTTCGAAATTCAGCGGTGACGTCTGCAGCAGCGATGCGATGCGGCCATAAGCGGAGCGCGCATGCACGACGTGGTTCCAGCCCTCGATGGCGCCTTCGATCGGGCCAAGCGCACGGCCGGCGATGATGGACGCGGCGATGACCATGCCGCCGGTGAGTTCGCCGTCGATCGCCAGATGCGCGCCCCAGCCAAGCATCGTCACCTGAGTCAGCAGCCGCACCGCCTTCGACAGCGTGGCAAACATGATGTTGCGATCCTGCGCGATGACCTGCGCGCGAAGCGAGTTTGCCGTGTCCTTGCCCCAGATCTTCACCGCCTCGGGAATCATCGCGAGGGCGTTGATGATCTGGGAGTTGCGCGACATCGAATCGAGATGGATGTTGGCCTTGGTCTGGTGCGCATTCGCCTCGCCGAAGGCACCGGCCGTTGCGCGTTGGTTGACAAGGGTGATTATCAGCAGCAGCAGCGCCGAGGTGGCGACGATGAATCCCTGATGCGGGTGGATCAGAAACACCGCCAGCATCATGATGGGGGCCATCGGCGCGTCGAGGAACGACAGCAGCGTGCCGGACGTCAGGAAAGTCCTCAACTGCTGTAGGTCGCCCAGAACCTGATATTCCTTCCCGTTGCTGTTGAGGGAGGCCCTGGCCGCGGCGCTGAGGATCGGCGCGCCCAGTTGGGCCGCGACCTCCACCGCCGTTCGCATCAGGATGAAGCGGCGTAGCGCGTCGAACAGCGCCTGCAGCAATACGGCACCGACGATCACAATCGTCAGCATGATAAGGGTGTCGGCGGAACGGCTGGTGAGGACGCGATCCGAAATCTGGAACAGATAGATCGGGATCGCCAGCACCAGCATGTTGCACGCGACCGTGAACATCATCACGATCAGCAGGTTTTTCTTGACCGCGCTCAGACCGGCTTTGAGAGCGCGGCTAAAATCGACCGGGCCGAGGCGTTTGTGAAAGGCGCCGCTGCCGCCGCCACCGCCTCCGCCACGCCGGCCATTGTCGTCGCCGCGGGGAGGATCGCCGCCATCAGACGTGCGCTGTCTTGCCAAGACTGGACCGGTGTCGCCGTCTATTGTGATCATGCCCGGTGACTTGGGCACATCCTTCATTTCGGATGGTTTCTCGGGCGTTTCTGGAACCGCCTTGGCCTTGGGCTCGGCCGTGCGCTGCGGCGCGGGTTCCGGCCTTGCCGTTGCCTGCGCGGCCGGCAGGCCTTGCTTCGATACGGCCGCGGCCTCGGGTCCGGCAGCACGTTGGGACGAGGGCTCCGGCTTTGCCGCAGCCGGTGCCGCCGGAGCACCGCTCTTCTCGACTGTGGGAACCGTCCCTGGTCCCTGCGCCGGGCGCGCAGGTCCGGCCTGAGGTGGAGGCGTTACCGGCAGCATGGGTTCCGGAGAGACCGGCGAGCGGACTTCCCTGGCGCCGATCATGGTGCTGGGGCTTGATTGCCGGGCTGGTTCTGACTTGGCCGGTTCCGACTTGGTCAGCTCCGCGCTGGTTGGCCGGTCCTGGGACGCGAGGTTTGGCTTGTCGGTGGATAGCGCCGGCCTGGAAATTGGCGCAGGCGTTCCGTCGGGACGTATCTGGCTGGGTGCGTTCGACGGGCCGCTGGAACGCGATGCCGCCTGCTGAACTGAATGCGCTTTTTCCTCTTGCCGCCTCTCCTGCATGGCAGGTCCGGATGTGGCAGGGGCGGCGCCCGGCTTTTTTGCCGCCGCAGCCTGCGGCGCCACGGCTGGATCTGCCGGGGCCGCCGTTGTCTTGGTCTGACTGCCGGCCGGCGCAGATGCGGCGGATGCGACAGAAGGTCCAGCTGTTCCCCCTGATGGTGCCGCCTTGGCCTGGGATGCCGCGGCAGGCGGTGTGGCCTGCTCTACCGGGGGCCTGGCCTTCGTTTGCGCTGTCTCGGCGGTCTGGCTGCGGGGCTGGGGCAAAGCCGGGTCCTGCCCGGACTTCGCTCCCGGATTGGCCGCAACGTCGTGCAATTGGCCAACGACGGTATCGATAGCTTTCATCGTCCGGTCGATGGCCCGTTCATGCTGCTGCAAGGCGCTTGAAAGTGTTTTACGCGGCATGGCGAAACTCGACTTTGGCGCTCCCTGCTCGTCCTCCTGCAGGGCGGCTTCCAGGTCCTCGGCGAAACTATCCCAAGGCAACTCGCGATCGTCGGTCATGACATCCCCCGGATCTCAGATCAGCCCAATGCATGCACGCCGTCCGCCTGGACATGGTCCGGCGTCGGGACTATCGGATGGTCTGTCTGCGCGTCGTCGTCCGTCGCGTCATCGGCCAGGAAGGCGACTGCTTCGTTGACCAGCGCGTCCGGGTTCTGTCCTCCGAGCTCCGGATCGCTGGAGATGATGTCGGCCTGGATCAGGATCTCGTGCGAATAGTGCTCGCCGCCGACATAGGTCTTGTCGGTCCCGTCGACGTCGACGATGCCGGCGAAATTGGCGACCTGGTTGCCGCCGGTGGTCACTGTCCATTCCGCCTCGGGATGGGCGACGAACTGGTTCATCGCGAGCGCCACCTGATCGCTGTCGCCCAGCACGTTGGTCTGCGACACGTATTGCACATTCAGCAGGTCGCCCGAGATGTAGAGGACCCGCAAGGCACCGAGGCCCGCGAAGGCTTGGTCGTTCAGGATATCTCCTGGGCCGGCATCTTTGCCGGCCGCCAGATCCTGAGCTGCCTGCAGATAGGACGTCGGCAGGGCCTCGTAGTGGTTCTGCCCGCCGACATTGATGATCGTGGCATCGTTCCACAGCAGGTTTCCGGCGGTCGAGTAAGAGCCTTCTCCCGATGTCTGGAAGCCGTCCACCGCGCCGACCACGTCGTTGTCGATCAGTATGTTGAGCTGGTGGATGATGTTGGCGTCATAGATGTTGCCGCCGATGATGATCAGGTCGTAGTAGTGGCCCAATTCATTGAGCGACACATTGTTTATCGCCGTGTTGTCGCCGGTGCTCACGCTGGTCCTGACGCCGGACGAAGACAGAACCGTGGCGTCGTTGTCGGTTATAAAGCTGTACTGCTGGATCCAGTTCGTGATGATCAGGTCGCCGGTGACCTGGGTAACCACCCAGGCGGCGGGGAACCCGTCCGCCGGTGCCGGTGCCACACTGCCGGCCGACGGATCGATGTGCTTGAAGGCGGCGATGTTGAAGCTCTCATCGGGTGCGTTGCCCAACGCCCACCCGTTCAAGCTGGAGCTCACGGCATCCGTGTCGCAGTGCGCATTGATTTGAACGATGGCGTTGATTTCATAGCTGTTGCCGACAGCCGCGACGACCGATGTCGTCGCCCAGTTGTTGCTCAACACCGCGGAGTTGATCAACGTGTTGCCGCCGGTCTCCACCTCCACACAAGGGTTCAGCAGGCCGTTGCCCCAGCCCGACATGAAGTCGGAGGTGTCTGGCGGCGTGTTGTAGTCCTCCTTATCGGGTCCATCGCTGGCGGCCGTGTCATCCTGCTGCTGTTCCTTGAGGATGTTGAGATGATCCTCCGCTTTCGGCGCGTCGGCTTCGTCGACCAGATGGCCGTTGACATAGGTTCCCGCGAGCGGACCGGAATCCGCGTCAGGGCGCAGCACGAAGACGTTCGCGTCGCCGCTGGAGTCGCCGGAATAGGCCTCGATCCGTTCGCCCATGGTGACCACCGCGGCCGCCATGTCGTCGGGCGGGCCCAGCAGCGATATATCGTCTATCGGCGACACGTCCGCTGCGGCATTCGTCAGGGAAGCGATCTGGCTGCTTTGGTCGATCACCGGCGAGAAAGTCAAGCCGTGTCCGCCGGCACTGACATAGTCGTTGTCCGACAGGTGGATCTCCTGGTTGAAGTAAGCGGCGACCGCGCCTGGCGGCTCGACATGCGGCAGGATCATGCCGCCACCGAAACCGGGCAACTGAGGAAGGTGAAAATGTTGGTGGCCTGGATGCAACTGGCCGTGTTGATGGATTTCGATAGGCGTGTACCGGAAGCTCGAGCCGACCGTGTTCGGCACCAGATCCGGCTTCAGTCCCATGTAGGGAACATGCGGATCGAAATCGTCCAGCGTGTAAGGCGCCTTAATGTTCACATTGGTGTTGGGGAGGTCGGGCGTATCTCCCTTGGCGGCCTCGGCGATCTTGAAGTCGTCGAAGGTCTTTAGCTGCCGTGCCCCCTCGACCGAGATCTCGAACATGCCAATGAAGTGCGAGATGGCCTCGGTGATCTTGTCCAGTTGCGTGGCGTACACGGTAGCCTCCGTATCTTGAGATCATTGGCGCTCGGTCGGGGCGGCATGTCTCCCGGATGGAAGGACTGCGCGGAAAACTCCGCGCAGTCCCAAGCTGTCTGATTTCGTCGAGAAATCAGTCGTGTACGGTCAATCACGAGCCCGCGTGATCGCCGGAGTCCCCACCAGTGAGCGTGTTGTGGTAGTCGCCACCGACCACGGTCTGGTCGATCGCGTTCTCCTGCAGGTTGGCGCCCATCACGATCTGCTGGTTGAAGGCGCTGACGTCGATCAGGCCGTCGGCCGACGCATGGGTCGAGCCGGTGACGTAGCCGTCGTCGCCATTGTTCGAACCCCAGCTTCCGCCGTCGCCACCGGCACCGCCGTCACCAGTGTAGGCATCGCCACTGGCGCCGCCGGCGCCGCCGTGGCCCGCGAGAGTGAAGCCACCCTGAGCGTCGCCGCCGGTGCCATCGGCCCAGGCGCCGCTCAGCGCATGGCCGCCATCCCCGCCGAAGGCCGTTGCGAAACCACCGAGACTATCGCCGCCGGTTGCGGCGCCGCTGGCTGCGTTGCCGCCAGTCCCGTTGCCGCTGGTTCCGTCGCCGCCATCTCCAGCGCCGCCCGCACCGCCAGCACCACCGGTGCCCGCGCCCACGCCTGCGCCGTAGCCTGCGCCGTAGCCTGCGCCCAACGCATCGCCACCATAGGACTCGGAGTCGCCGCCATCGGCCTTGGCATTACCGCCATCCGACTTGGCATCGCCGCCGTCAGCGTCGGCACCGCCGCCGCCACCGCCACCGCCGCCGCCACCGCCGCCGCCCTTGGCGTCGCCGCCATCGCTCTTGGCATCACCGCCTTCGCCGTAGTTCAGGATCGGGAACTTCGCGTCGAAGCCGTCGCCGGCATCAGCCTTGGCGTCGCCGCCCGAGACATCGCCGCCATTGCCGCCGTCGCCGCCATCGCCGCCATCGGCCTTGGCGTCACCGGCATCCGACTTCACGTCGCCGGCATCGGCCTTGGCATTGCCGCCTTCTTCCGACTTGGCATCGCCGGCTTCCGCCGCGCCGACACCGAGGCCCAGACCGAGGCCCAGACCGAGACCGAGGCCGTCGCCGCCGTTGGCATTGCCGCCGTCGCCGCCGCTACCCTTGGCGTCGCCGGTGTCAACACCGCCGCCCTTGGCGTCGCCGCTGTCGGCTTCGCCGCCCTTGGAGTCGCCACCTTCGGCCTTGGTGTCGCCCTTGGCGTCGCCACCGATGGCTGCGCTGAGCGCCAGGCCGCCCTTGCCGTCGCCGGCTTCGACATCGCCGGACTTGGCGTCGCCGCCATTGCCGCCTTCGCCGCCGCTGGCCTTGGCGTCATCGCCGCCGTCGCCCCCGCCGCCGCCGGCCGAGATGCCGTCGCCGGACTTGGACTCGCCGCCTTCAGCCTTGAGCTCGAGCTTGAAATCGGCGTCGTTCTTGACGGTCGCGTTGTCGAGCTTGTCGTTGTCATACATGTTCAGGGTCTGGTTGATGATCGACGCGGTGTTGGTGCCGGCGCCGGTCATCGAATTGTTCAGGATGTCCTTGAAGGTGACGTCGTCGCCAGGATCATAAGTGACGTTGCCGTCCTTGTTGCTGATGATTGTGTTGTCCTTCCAGTCGCCGGTGCTGTTCTTGCCAATGTCGGCGAAATCGTCGTCGGAATTTCCGAGCTGGCCTTCGAGCTGAACGCCAACGTCGACGTCGACGTCGACCTTGGATTCATTGACGTTCTTGTTTTCGTTCTGATTCTCGGACTTGTTCTCGTTCTTGTTTTCGTTCTCACTCTCGGACTTGTTCTCGTTCTTATTCTCGTTCTGGCTTTCCGACTTGTTTTCGTTCTTGTTCTCGTTTTCGTTGTCGGACTTGTTTTCGTTTTCGTTCTCAGCCTTGTTCTCGTTCTCGTTCTTGGCGTCGTTGGTGTTGTGGTTCTTGTTTTCGTTCTCGTTGTCACCACCGCCGTTGCCGAACTCGCTGTCGACGATCTGCAAACCGAATGCGTTGATGTTGTTCTTGTCGAGGTCGAGAGACATGATCGTGTCCTCAGTTGAAGCCGCGACTGCCGAACCGCATTCTTCTCTTACGCGGCTTTGGGCTGTACGCGGACGTTGCGTTTAATGCGGTGAATGGATTGCCGGACCGAGGGGACTGAGGTCCGCAATCCGAAATTTCGTCATAGGTTTGCTTGAGTACCTCCCGTTGACTTCGGGAGAGGCGGCCGAGCCAAGGCACGACCCGGGGAGCGCCGGATCACCACGGATCCGGTCGTTCAAACGGGAGAGTCCTGGATTTGCCCCAATCCCACATGGAACCCGGGGAAGTTTGGAACCAGAGGGCGGTGATTGTAAGCTGACAGTTCGGGCTAGCCCTTTCGCCGGACTGCCGCGGAGACGCGCTTCAGCCGCGCAAATGCCGGGATTCCGGCCCGGATCGGGCCCAGATCGGAATTGAGGCGACCTGTCGAGTTTCCCCGATCGGCGGCGACGATAGTAAGGTTAGCTATAGCTCGTCCGAACTATATCAGTGCTGCCTAATTTGGTGTATAAGTCGTTAAGGCTAGCTGTTCGCGGGGTGGAGGCCCCCCCAACAATCTGAGAAGGGAAAAGAGCGAAAAACCGACAGTATTGGTCTAGGGTGGGGTGGCAACCATGTCCAGAGTCAACATGCGCAGCATCGTGGGTAGCGGTGCCGGAGAGAGTTGGGCGGCGCGTAGAATTATCCTGACTGTTTCCTCGACTGACAGCTTTCCAGAATGTCTCGCATACGCAATCGAGAGGGAATTCCCCTCCATAGTCGTCGAGCAGGCTGCAGGCATTGAAGCCGCCTGCGCGGCATTCGAGCATCCCGTTTGCTTGATCCTTATCGACACCGAGCTGCTGCATAAGATCAACGCTTATGCCGCCGAACTGATGCGGTGTCATCCAGCGGCGCCGATCGTCCTGGTGCAGCACGACAGCCGAGCTCCCGTTTCCATCCAGGACGTTCTCGATCTCAAGATCGTGCGCAGCGTCCTGCCCATGGATTTGAAGCTGGACGTCTGGCTTTCGGTCATCCGGCTTATGCTTCGCGGCGGGGAATATTTCCCCTTGGCGATGTTCCAGTCATACGCACGCGGCCTTTCGCAAAAGGCTTCGGATCATTCGGCGCATGCCGAACAACCGGCGCCGGACCGATCCGGTTTCGAGGAGATGGGCGAACTGACCGACCGAGAGTTCCAGATCCTGGAAATGGTGGCCCGCGGATTGCAGAACAAGATCATCGCCGCGACCCTTCGTCTGTCGGAGCACACGGTCAAGATCCATCTGCACAACATCATCACCAAGCTCGGGGCTCACAACAGGACCGAGGCGGCCGCCGTCTTTCATGCGCGCAAAGATACCTTTCACGGCGGCATCGAGCGATCGGGTTCGCCCCAGCTCGTCCAATCTTCGCCATGAGCCGGTGATGCCTCGCTTTCAGGAGATCCTGCTCCTCGTTGGCCAGTTGAACTACACATGGACCAACACTGAAAGCCTGCTGATCTATCTGATTGCCGGCCTGGCGAAGGTCGACAAGGAAACGGCGATCATCATCTTCCTGACGTTGAACACGACCCGCGCGCGCATCGAGCTGGTCGAACGGCTGGCGAAAATGCCGAAGACGCCGGCTGCCTGCCGTAGGGCGGTGCTGGCTGTCACCGGCAAGCTCACGCGCCAGGCGAAGCTGCGAAACAAATACAGCCACTGCATCTATTCGTTCGACGAAGCCGGGACGCACGGAAGCACCCAGCTGATGCGCATCGTGGACGGGAAGGACGAGGTGAAATACGGAAAGATCGAAGCGCTCGATGACGAGGAGATGAGAAGGATCCACGGTTCCATCGAGGACATCAGGGAAATAAACAAGGATATCTGGTCGATCGTTATCGACAATTCATTCCCGAGATAAGGCGCCCGCGTGGATCTCGGCGGGACTAATGCATGTCGCCCCAGAAGTGTGCAGCGGTTCTGGGAGAACGACATGCATCAAAACAAAAACTTAAAGCGCGTCGCCTGAAGCAGTTTCAACGCGATGCGCTTTAGGATTCGATCCGCAGCCACTTGCCGTTTTCGGACTGGGATTGCCGGGCAAAGTAGCGGTAGGAGGTCTGCGCCCAGTTCCTGACGGCGCCGGTTCGGTTGTCGAGGATAAGGTCGCCCTTGTCCGTGCGAACGGTAAGCACCGTGTGGCCCGCGCCGCCCGATGTGACGACCGTCAGCAGGAGGGCCGACGCCGGCCAGCCGCGCTTCATGAGCTCGCTCTTCTTCAGGATCGCGATGTCCTCGCAATCGCCGGCGTTCGTCGGGATCCGCCAATCGTCGCCGATGCCGGCGGAAGAATCGTTGCGTTCAATAATCCGGGCATTGACGGAACTATTGACCGCCTTCAACTCGGCCATGCGCCGTTCGGTGAGCTTCACCTGTTTGACGTGTCCGCCGGGGCTGCAGAGCCTTGGCTGCCTGGCGCAGAAGCCGCGAGCGGCGGGCGGGGCGAAGGCGTAGCCTTTGGTGACCATCATGGACGCAGTGCCGGAGGTCTGCATGGTTTCGCTGCAGCCAGCCATAGCCATGGCTGCGGCAACGAGCGCCGCCAAACGAATCACGTTCCATCCCCTCGGATCGATGGGCCAAGATCATCTTCGCCGGGCCTGGTAAATCAACCCTCGTTATTAGTGTTTGCACAGATTCTAAAACAATGTATGCTTAACAAATTGTTTCCGATGGTCGGAAACTTTGACATAGCGCCCAGTTTGGGGACGGGAGCGCCTTTTTTCCCTTAGGAGGAAGAAATGCACCTGTACCCAACCTGCGCGAGCAGGGCTCGCGCAATTTTGCTTGTCTCATCCGCCCTTGTGGCGGTGAATTCGACACTCCCCGCATCGGCACAGAGTAAGGTTCGGCCGCGGATGACGGCCGCCCAATGCCAGCCGCTGACGGAATCCAACTACGCGCTTTGCTGCATTGCCAGCAACCGCACAAGCATCCTGACGCGTGCACAAATCGCAATGTGCCCGCCGATCACAACGGCTCTTATCGCTTCTGTCCTTGCCAGCGACGGCGAGGGCGGCGGCTCCGGCTCGGGCGGCAAGGGTGGCAAGGGCGGTGGCGGTTCCGGAGGTTCCGGCGGTGGTAGTGGCTCCGGCGGCGGCGATGGTGGCGGCTCCGGCGGCGGCGGCTCCGGCGGCGGCGATGGTGGCGGCTCCGGCGGCGGCGATGGTGGTGGCTCCGGCGGCGGTGGCTCCGGCGGCGATGGCGGTGGCTCCGGCGGCGGCGATGGCGGCGGCTCCGGCGGTGGCGATGGTGGTGGCTCCGGCGGCGGCGATGGCGGCAGCGGGGGCTCGGGCGGCTCCGGCGGTGGTAGCGGCGGATCCGGTGGCTCCGGCGGTGGCGGCTCCGGCGGCAGTGGCGGCTCGGGTGGTTCTGGCGGCAGTGGCGGATCAGGCGGCTCCGGTGGAAGCGGCGGATCCGGTGGCAGTGGTGGTGGCGGCTCGGGTGGTTCCGGTGGCGGCGGCTAAGTTCGGCCGGCAGTTTACGCCATGACGACTTCGGATGGGCGCCCCGCCTGGGCGCCCATCCGCCTGTCCAGTTCCTCTGCAGGTGGGACATCGAGCCACAATCGGCCTGTCGGCGCTTGGCGGAACCCCAGCAGCGAGCCGCCGGCACGACAGTGCTGAAAGCCGCCTCGTCAAAGCAGAGCGATCCGTGAAGCCGCAAGCCTTACTTGCTCAGCCGTCTTTTATTGCGGCCACGACTTGCTGGCACAGTATTCCTGGGAGGAGATGCCGTCTTCACAAGATTGTGGGATACCCGCGAAATAGGGCTTCCCATTTATGATCAATCGTGATTGATTTTTACCGCTTGTGTTGCGCAGATCGCCGGAGGGGGCTTGTGCGACTCATATCCATGATGGTCGAACTCGGCGTGATCGTTGGCGGCCTCGGTTTTGAAACCGATGCCAGGTGCCGCGACCTAGCCGCCATGGCCACCACGTCCATCTCTGATCCGGATGAAGCACTGCGTCTACAGCATGAGCTGGCGGAACAGTTCTCTCTGCTTTCCTACGGTGCCGGTATCGGCCTCGACATTTCGCCCTACTGGGACGAATTGCTCAATCTCGTGGAGTCGGTCCGTTGCGCCTCCCGCCCGAATTGAGCCAATGATCTGAAGAAAATACTCGCGCATCGGACAGCCGCCGCCAAATCCACGGCGCTGGCTAACGCATGTCTCCCGAAAGTGGGACCGGTTTCGGGACAAAGACATGCGTGAAATCAAAAACCTAAAGCGCACGGAGCGAATCTGAAAGATCGCGACGCGCTTTAGGAGCGCTGCGGCTTCGCCATCGCAAGGCCCCGTTCCAACGCCTCCTTGAGGCTTGTGGTGTAATGCGCGGTGTCTTCCAGGCCGCCGAAGAAGTTTATGCGGTGGACATCGCCTTTCTTGCTCATGACGATTCCCGCTGCACGGAGGGTTTCCTGAACGGACTTGTATGTCATCTCCACGATTACCTCTGCCACCCAGAGATTAAGGTCGCTCCGTTGTGTAACAAGAACGTGTCGCTGACTGTGAAAGAGACAACATAAGTTGCCGGCTAAAGTGCGTCGCACTGAAACGGATAGGCTGATCGAGCTAAAGTCCATTGAGCTAATTGAGTGAGCGGCGAAAGAAGCTCACTATCCTGCTTGCCGAGCCTCAGCAGAAACTCCAACGCCGGCTGGGATCGCACTCGGATTGTTTGCCGCACCCAGACTTCTCCCCCGAAGCCCCGTCGGCAGGCAAGGCGGACCCGGTGTCCCCCAGGTCCGCCTTTTTCGCAAACGCCTGCGATAGCGAGCCCAGCCATCACGGGCTCCCTTGACGCTCACGTCGCTTTGCCGGCAACCGCGTCCATTCCCATCTCCTCCTCCGAAATGTCGTCGAACGAGGCGTAGTTCATGTTGTAGAGGCGGGCGTAGAGGCCCTTTCGCTGCATCAATTGCTCGTGGTTGCCGCTTTCGACGATCTCGCCGTTCTGCAGCACGATGATGCGGTCGGCGCCGCGGATGGTGGCCAGCCGGTGGGCGATGACAAGCCCGGTGCGGCCCTCCAGCAGTTTTACCAGCGCCTTCTGGATCAGCATCTCGGTGTAGGAATCGATGCTGGCCGTAGCCTCGTCGAGCACGAGGATCTTGGCGTCGGCCACCAGCGCCCGCGCGAAGCTGATCAACTGTCGCTGGCCGAGCGAGAGATTGCCGCCGCGCTGTTCGAGCTCGGTGTCGTAGCCGTCGGGCAAGTGCGAGATGAAATCGTGCGCGCCGACCGCCTTTGCCGCGCGCACCACCTCCTCGCGGGTCGCGCCGGTCTTGTGGTAGCGGATGTTTTCCAGAACCGTTCCGGAAAACAGGAACGGCTCCTGCAGGACCATCGCCATCTGTTCGCCGAGCGAATCCTGCGTCAGGTGGCGCACATCGTGCCCGCCGACCAGAACCTGGCCCGACCACACGTCGTAGAAGCGGTGAGCCAGCGCCATCGAGCTCGACTTGCCCGACCCGGTCGGACCGACAAGCGCTACGGTCTCGCCCGGATTGACGCGGAAGCTGACATTCTTCAGCACCGGCTGGTTCCGCCGGTAGCCGAAGGTGACGTTCCTGAACTCGACCGAGCCGTCCATGTCGCGCGACAGCGCCACCGCGCCTTGCCTGTCGCTGACGTCCACCGGCACGTCGAGCACTTCGGAGATGCGCTGGCCTGAAGCCATGGCGCGCTGCATGACGCTGTACTGCATAGTGAGCGAGCGGATGGGGTCGAAGAAGCGCTGGATGTAGAACAGGAACGCCACCATGACGCCAACGTCGAGGCCGTGCGACAGCACCATCGAACCGCCGACGACGATGACCGTCGCCATGGCCATGCCGGTCAGCGTATCGACGATCGGCACCATCACCTGCGCATATTTGGCCGACCGCAGATGGGCCTTGAGATTGGCCAGCACCTTCTCGTCATAGAGGTCGAAATTGACATGCTGGCGCTCGAGGCTCTGCACGGTGCGCACGCCGTGAATGCCTTCGGCCAGCGCGCCGTTGGCGATCGAGTTGGTTTCATGCGCCGCCATGAAGGCGACCTTGGCGCGCGGCAGCCAGAACAGGCGAACGATGAACAGCATCGGCATGGTCGACAACGTCAATAGCCCAAGCCGGAAATCCAGCCACAAGAGCACACTGACGATGCCGAACAACAACACGATGTCGCCCACCGACATGACCGATGTCTCGAGGAACTCCTGCATCGAATTGACGTCGCCCTGCAGGCGCGACATCAGCCGGCCGACCTCGGTCTTGTCCATGAAGCTCAACGAGACCCGCTGCAGGTGGCCGAACATGGCGCGGCGCAGGTCGGAGAGCACGTTCTCGGCCACCTTGCCGACGACGCTTTCCTGCACGTAGCTCGCCGCATAGTTCACAAGGATGACCGCCGCGAAAGCGCCGGTCGCCCAGGCCATCACCGACCGGTCCAGCCTGCCCGTCGCCATGCCATGGTCGATGGCGTAGCGGATGATCAGCGGGATCGCCAATTGCGTCAGCGTGAACACCAGCACCGCGGCGACCGAGATGAAAATCCTGGTTCGATACGGCCTCACGAAGCTCCAGATGCGCCGCACGATGCGCGGATCATAGGCCTTGCCGAAAACCTCCTCCTCGTCGCGGTGCGAGCCGACAACCGCCTTTGCCGGCCGCCCGCTGGTGTCTTCCTTCTCGTCGTCGCTCTGGGTCGACATCACGCGGCTCCCAGTGCCGCGGGCCGGTCGTCGTCGGGCCTAAGCTGCAGGTCGTAAAGTGCGCGATAGCGTCCGCCCAGGGCCAGCAGCTCCTCATGCGTGCCGCGTTCGACGATCCTGCCGCCCTCGACGAAGAGGATCTGGTCGGCATGCATCAGCGAGCTCAGTCGGTGCGAGATGATCAGCGTCACGCGATCCTTGGCGAAGCGCTTCATCGCCGCCCGGATGCGCTGTTCGGTGCCGGCATCGATGGCCGCGGTGGAATCGTCGAAGACCAGCACCGAAGGCCGCAGCATCAGGCTGCGGGCGATGGTCAGGCGCTGGCGCTGGCCGCCGGAAAGCGACGCGCCGCGTTCGCCGACGATCGTGGCGTAGCCGGCCGGAAGCCCGATGATGTAGTTGTGCAACTGGGCGGACTCGGCGGCCCGCTCGATGCGGGTCTCGCGCGCCCAGGGATTGCCGTAGGCGATGTTGTTCTCGATCGAGGTCGTGAACAGGAACGCGTCCTGCTGCACGACGCCCACCGCCTTGCGCAGCGACTGCAGCGTGACCGCGCGGATGTCCTGGCCGTCGATGGTGATTGCGCCTGACGTCACATCGTAGAAGCGCGGGATCAAATGCGCGATGGTCGACTTGCCGCTGCCGGGCGGCCCGACGATGCCGATGGTCTGGCCGGGCCTGGCCTCGAAGGAAATGCCGGACAATGTCGGCCGCCCAGTTGAACCCGCATAACGGAAGCCGACATCGTCGAAGCGCAGCACGCCTTCGGTGACGACGAGGTCGCTGGCGCCCGGCGCGTCCTTGATGTCGAGCTCGGTGTCGAGCAGCTCGAACAGCCGCGTGCCGCAGGTCGAGGCGCGTGCGAACGAGTTGACCATCAGGCCGAGCTGGCGCACCGGCATCTGCAGAATGGTCATGAAGGTGAGGAACTGAGCCAGCGTGCCGACGCTGATTTGACCCGACATCACCTTCTGGCCGCCGAACCAGAGCACGAGGCCCATGGCCGCCAGGAAGGAGAAGTTCATGGCGCTGGTGTTGCTGACGCGGATATCGACGCGCTGGTTGGCGAGGTTCAGCGCGTCCTGCTTGGCGCGGTCGAACTTTTTCAGCTCATGGCGCTGCGCAGCAAAAGCGCGCACGACGCGGATGCCGCCGAGATTCTCGTCCATCACCCGGCTCAGCACCGACAGGCGCTCCTGCAGGGTCAGCCAGGTGCTGCGCAGCCGCAACTGGGTGACGGAGGATCGCCAGGCGACGAACGGCACGAAGCTCAGGCTGAGCAGCCCGAGCACGAGATCGGTGCTGATCAAGAGATAGGCGCCGACGCCGATCAGCACGCCGAGCAGGACCACGCGCAGGACACCGGTGGAAAAGAACATGCGCACGCCGTCGAGATCGAGCAGCCCGAGCGTGATCAGATCGCCGGTATGGACCCTGTCGTGGAAGGCAAAGCTCAGCCTCTGGATCTTCTCATAGAACGCCAGGCGCAGCTCATAGCCGGTCCGATGGCCGACGGCCTCGCCATAGTAGTTCTGGGCCATGGTGAAGAGGCCGCGCAACACGCTGACGACCAGAAGTGTAAGCGCCGTGTTCCAAAGCGCCTGTTCCGCGGCAGTGCCGGCACCCGCGGTCATCACGCCTTGCGCCTGATCGATGGCGCGCCCCAGCAGGCGTGGAATGAGAAGCTGCAGCGTCGCGGCAATGAAGGTCGAGACGATGGTGATCGCGACTTGCCAGGGATGGCGCAGCGTCATGCGCATGATGCGCAGCAGGGTGCTCAGCCCCTTGCCCCAGGAGGCTTCCGCCACATGGGCAAAGGATTTGCCGCGCTCCGGCGCGCTGCTTTTTGCATCCGTATGCAAAGGAAAATATCCAAACCGATCCGTGCATTAGCCCGGACGAATGAAACAGACTCAGTTTGAGCGGTATGATGTTACGCGTGCCGGAGTTGAGCGTTCAAGGGCCAATGACGGCATCGCACTGTGCCTGATGAACACGACAAAAACGCTTCTTGTCCGGCGGTTGCCCGCCGCACCTGACGCGGCGGAAAGAAGCAGGACGGCGGCCGGAGTCGACATTGTGTGAGGATATCACTATATAGCGGCGGCTTTCGGCTTCTCGCCCTTGGGTGCGCCTGCGAGATCGCCGTAAATGCGTTGCGCGTTGTGACGGAAATCGGTCTGAAAAACCGG
This sequence comes from Mesorhizobium sp. LEGMi-168a, assembly GCF_058312955.1. Taxonomy (NCBI): domain Bacteria; kingdom Pseudomonadati; phylum Pseudomonadota; class Alphaproteobacteria; order Hyphomicrobiales; family Phyllobacteriaceae; genus Mesorhizobium; species Mesorhizobium sp. LEGMi-168a. The sequence goes on along the minus strand of NZ_JBZEGV010000020.1, from coordinate 29,768 downwards.
GAAAAAACAAACAGGAACAGTAGCGCTGGATATCGGACGATCCCAGCCATTGGCATCATCATCCTCACCAATCTGAACGTGCCCCTTGAACCTTTCCAATCCTTCGGCTCCGCGGACCATGGGCAAGACGTCTTGTCCCATCGGCAAGACCTCTTGCCGGTCGAGGCCGACTCGGCTGGAATGGGGACTGACATCCTTTAGCGGGGTGGGGGCGTTCATGACTACCAACCGGCTTTGCCGCTAGGGAAGAAGCAGTATGAGTGAACATGCGATCGAGTTCTTGCGCGGATGGATTGGCGAAAAGGTCCAATGCCAGCATTCGCCAGTGAAGATCGAGAAGCAGGCCGAAACCCTCGCTGAGGAATGCTGCGCCAAGGCCGCCGAGGAAGGCATTCTTCTGGAAGACATCCAGGAAGAGGTCGGCGATATCAAGGAACTCATCGCATCGCGTCTCGAGGAAGTCGCCGAGGAGAACGCGCACGAAACGCAGCCGGACAAGCCGTCGGAGTAAGACACCCGCCTGCCGGGAAACCCGGCATTCTCCCGCAAACGAGCTGAGCGTCTGGCTTAGAGCAATTCCAGGAAAAGTGTGTAACGGTTTTCCGTCCGGAATTGCGTCAAAACAAAGAGATAGAGCGGTTCGCCGCTTCCGTGAAACGCTCTACCCGGACTTGTTCTTCAGCCATTCCCTTGGCAGCGCCGGCACGAAATTGCCGTCGCGCCCCGTCATGTCCTCATTGGCGACCAGCGCGTTGAGGATCGCTTCCTCCACCCCTTGCACCACCGCGTCGAAGAACGGGTCGATATCGACGTCCGGGATGAAATCGGCGCGGGCGACGCGGCCTGAAACCGCCAGCGCGGCCTCCGGATTGGCGGTCGAGAAGGCGAGAAAAATGTCGCCCGAGCTGTGGTAGCCGTAGCCGCCGGTCATGGCGATGCCGAGCGGCACGCGCCTGGCCAGCCGTTTCATCTGATGCGGCAGGAACGGCGCATCGGTGGCGACGACGGCGATTATCGAGCCCTTTTCGGCGCGCGCCGTGGCCTCGCGGATCGCCGGCTCGGTGAGCTCCGGCTCGACGCGCCGGCCACGAAGGGTGAAGTTGCGCCGCTTGCCGAAATTGGCCTGCACGAACACGCCAAGCGTGTAGCGCCTGTCCTGCCATTCGACGATGCGTGAGGCGGTGCCGGATCCGGCCTTGAAGCCGAAGGTTATCATGCCGGTGCCGCCGCCGACGCTGCCTTCCTCGATGGCGCCGCTCGTTGCGCTGTCGAGCGCGGCAGCGACATGCTCGAAGCCGACATGGTGGCCGTTGATGTCGTTGAGGAAGCCGTCATAGGTTTCGGCCGCCACCGGCAGGCCCCAGCCGCTGTCGAGCGCGGCCGGCAATACGCTTTGCATCCAGCGCAGCGTGCCGTCGCGCGTGACGCCGCAGGAATGGGTGTTGGTGATGGTGACCGGGAAATTGAAGGCGCCGGTTTCCTCGATGATATGCGTTCCGGTCAACTCGCCATTGCCGTTCTGGCTGAACACGCCGGCAAACACCGGCGTTGCGAGCTCGCCAGGTGGCCTTGGCAGGATCGCGGTTACGCCGGTTCGCACCGGCCCCGCGCCGACCTGGAGCGGGCCGTCACCTGAAATCAGCGTTGCATAGCCGACGGCGACCCCCGGCACGTCGGTGATGGCGTTGAAGCGGCCAGGCGTGCCGTCCAGCGCTATCTCGAACGAACGCAGGCGTGGCTTGCCCGATGGCGTGCGCAGGTGCGGGTCGTCGGTGCTCATTCCGTCCTCAGAACAGCGAGCCTTGATTGCCTGGCTCCTTGGCCTTGGCCGAGGGCTTGGCGGCCAGCTTAGGCCGCGCACCGCCGCTGGTGGCGATGGCCTCCGCATTGCCGTCGGCGAATTCCAATTGCAGCGCCGCCCCCGGCGCCAATTCGGCGACCCGCTTGATGACGGCGCCGTCGGCGTCCTTGACCAGCGCGAAGCCGCGCGCCAGCACGGCCTTGTGCGATAGCGTGGCGAGCAGCCGGTCGGCTTGGGTGAGGGCGGCGCGCAGCCTATCCAGCCGCCGCGTCATCGCCTGGTCCTGGCGGCGGGTCAGCCCGGCCAGCGTGTCGGCCTGCAGCTTCTGCCGCCTGACGATCGGCGCCGGCGACAGCCTCACCGATGTGCGCTGGAAGCGTGCCCGGCCTTGGCGCACGATGGCGAAGAAGGCGGCCCGCGCGCGGGCGATGTCGCGACCGGTCAGCGTGCGCGTCTCGTTGAGGCGGCGCGACAAGGTCGCCGGCGTCAGCCGCTGCCGATCCAGCCTTGCGCGCTTGCGCTCGATGCTCACCGTCAGGCCTCGATCCAGCCGACTTGTCGCCTCGTCGAAGCGGCGGCGCGGCAGCGCGAGCAACTGGTCGGGCGAGGGGAGCGCGCGCGCCGCGGCGCGCACGGCCTGGCGCTTGCGTTCGAGATTGCGCGAGGCGCAGGCGCTGAGCCGCGCACCGAGGCTTGCAAGCGTGGCCTCGAGATCGGCCTTGACGGGCACAGCGATTTCGGCGGCGCCCGTGGGCGTCGGCGCGCGCATGTCGGCGACGAAGTCGATGAGCGTCCAGTCGGTCTCGTGGCCGACGGCCGAGATTATCGGGATGTGCGAGTCAGCGACGGCGCGCGCCAGCCCTTCGTCGTTGAAGCCCCAAAGGTCCTCGAGGCTGCCGCCGCCGCGCGCCACGATCAGGAGATCGGGTTGCCGCACGGCACCGTCCCAGGTGAGCGCGTTGAAGCCGTTGACGGCTGCGGTCACTTCCCTGGCCGTCGTCTCGCCCTGGACCCTCACCGGCCAGACCAGCACGGTGAGTGGGAACCGGTCCTTGACGCGGTGGATGATGTCGCGGATCACCGAGCCCGTCGGCGAGGTGACGACGCCGATGACGCGCGGCATGAACGGCAGCCGCCGCTTGCGCCCGGCATCGAACAGGCCCTCGGCCTGCAGCCGGCGCTTGCGCTCCTCCAGCAGCGCCATCAGCGCGCCGGCGCCCGCCGGCTCGAGATTGTCGATGACGATCTGGTAGTTGGATTTGCCTGGATAGGTGGTCAGCTTGCCGCTGGCGATCACCTCCATCCCTTCCTCGGGGCGGAACTTCAGCTTCGACATCGTGGTCTTCCACACCACGGCGTCTATCCGCGCGCGGTCGTCCTTCAGCGCGAAATAGGCGTGGCCGGAAGAATGCGGACCGCGATAGCCGGAAATCTCGCCGCGCACCCGCACATTGCCGAAGGCGTCCTCGACCGTGCGCTTCAACGCGCCGGAAATCTCGCTCACCGTATATTCGGTGGCGTTGCTGCGTGATTCGGTTGCTGCTTCGCTCATCACGTGATTGGGGAACGCTTATCGGGCCGCGTCAAGGTCGGGAGCAATCCTTCCTGGCGCTGCTCGGGCCTGTCTTCGTCCGACGTCTCGTGGCGGACGGCTGCGTGCGCCTACCAGCCAGGCAGGATCTGGTTTGCCTTGGTTCGCTTCATCTTGGCGAAGGCGAGTGCCGCGAAATCGAAGCTTCCCGTTTCCTCGCCGACCGGCACCGAGATGTTGTCGAGGCTTTCCGCGATATGGCGGGCGAGCGCGTCGACGATCTCCGGCTGCGAGGTCTGGCCGCGCATGATGCCGATGCGGCAATCCGGCAGCGTGTCGAATCCGTCAGCCTCGCCCAGCACGCGCATGCCGGGCCTGAGCGCGCATTCCGGCAGCACCGAGATGGCGAGGCCGGAAAGCACGGCGGCGGTGATGACGGTTGCCGAGAAGCTGGAGAAGAGCACGCGATACTCGCGGCTCTGCCGGTCGAGCACCTCGACCGCCGCGCGCCGCCAGACGCAGTTCGGCCGGCCGAACGCCATCGGCAGGATCTCCTGCTCATGCGTGGCATGGTTGGCCGAGGTGACCCACAAAAGCGGCTCGCGCCGCACCACTTCCGACTGGCCGCGCGTATCGTTGTGCGTCACCAGCGCGAGGTCGAGATTGCCGCGCTTGATGTGCTCGACAAGGCCTGGCGTCGGCTCGCAGATGACGGTGAGCTCCACACGCGGATTGGAGCGTGAGAAGCGCGCCATGATCTCGGGCAGGAAGCGGTCGGCGTAGTCGTCCGGCGTGCCGATGCGGATCGTACCCTCGAGCCGCTGGTCGTCGAAGGCGGCCAAAGTCTCGCGATTGAGGTAGATCAGCCGCCTCGCATAGGAAAGCAGCCTGTCGCCTTCCTCGGTCAGCTTGTTGGTGCGGCCGTCCTTTTCGAACAGCGGCTTGCCGATCCGCTCCTCCAGCCGGCGCATCTGCATCGACACCGCCGACTGCGTGCGGTGCACCTCTTCGGCCGCCCGAGTGAAGCTTCCTGTGTCGGCGATCGAGATGAAGGTCTGCAACTGATCGAGATCGAGCGGCGCTTTCATCGGTCCAATCCATCATTGATGTTGATGCTAAAGATTAGAAACATTCGTTGGATTAATCAATCGATCGATGGCAAATTGCCATTGTCCACATGAAGGCATTGCATGTCGCCCAAAAGTGGCTCCCGGTTTTGGGGCGACGACATGCATCACTTTAAGTGTATCGAGACCGGAACGACGCTTCTCCCAAGGCGCCGATCGCTTGGTTTCGTTCGCTCTGTCCCCGAAGGAGACTGACATGACCACGTTCGAATTCGCCTCCGAGACCCCGCGCATCACCACGCGTCCGGCCGTTGCGACGCGTGTGCTCAATGCGGTCGCCGATACCTATCGCGCCTGGAAAAATCGCCGCGCCTTCTATCGCCTCGGCGAGATGTCGGATGCCGAGCTTGCCGATATCGGGCTCACCCGCGCCGACCTCCATGTCGCCGTCGCCGTTCCCTTCGGTCGCGATCCGACGGCGAAGCTGCGCGCCATCGCCAGCGACCGCGCCGACACGATCGAGGATCTCGCGCGCAAGGTGGCCTGATAGGCTGCGCCGCCCGCGTTCTGGTCGCCTTGAACCTTTTGAAGGCTCGAAGCGACCAAGCTTCATGCAGGCTCCCACACTCCCAGCCGGTTCCCCGCCGGCCTGCCTGCACATTGCCCGGTTCCCCTCCAGGACCGGGCATTTTTCTTTTGGGATGTCGCTACCGCCGATCCATGCCGCGCTTGAACTGGTCGAAGATGGTCTCCATGCCTTTCTGGTACTCGTCGCGCTGCTGCGCGCCGGTCTCGAACATCCTGCCGAAAATGTCGTCGAACGGGTTTCGCGGCCGGCCGCTCGGATTAGTTTGCGGCTGCGGCGGCTGACCCTGTTGGGGTTGGCGCTGCTGCGGCTGTTGCGGCGCCGGCTGCCCGCCCGGCAAGCCCAGTCCGCCGCCTTGGCGCAGCATCTCCTCAAAAATCTTGCCGAGCGGACTGTCGCCATAAGGGCTTTGCGTTTGCGGCGATTGGGTTTGCTGCGGCTGCTGCACACCGCCGAACATATCCTGCAGCACCTTGCCGAGCGGGTTGTCGCCGTAAGGGTTCGGCGCCTGCTGCGGCTGGCTTTGCGACTGCTGGGCGCCGCCGCCGAACATGTCCTGCAGCACCTTGCCGAGCGGGTTGTCGCCATAAGGATTGGGCGCCGGTTGCGGCGCCTGACGCGGCTGCGGGGCCTGCGCGCCGCCTCCCGCCTGCCGCATCATTTGTTCGATGATCTCGCCGAGCGGATTGCCGCCGCCGCCGAAGCCGCCGGCGGCTTGCATCTGGTTGTTGGTCTGCTTGAACAGCCCGCCCATCATCATCGAGGCCATGGCGGGCAGCATCTGCTGCAGCACTTGCTGGCTAAGGCCGGTCGCCTGTGCGGCTTGCGCAGCGACGGCGCGCGACAGGTCCTTCGAGCCGAACAGATGGCCCAAAATGCCGTTGCCTTCATCGACGCCCTGCGGCGAGAAGGCCCGGGTCGCGTCCTCGAAATATTTGGCGTGCTGGCCGCTCGCCATCGCCGTCATGAAGGCGCCCATCCCGTAAGGATCGGCGGTGTTGCGCTGGAGCCCTTGCGAGAAGGCGGGCAGCAGTGCCTGCACCGCGGCCTGCGCCTGCTGCTGCGAGAGGCCGAATTGCTGGGCCAGCGCCTGCATGCCGCTGCCGTTCTGGGCTTGCGCGAATATGTCGAACAAGGAAGGCATTGGGTTCTCCTCCGGAAAAATCCTCGTTGGAGGAACCTAGTTCCTTTCCATCCCTGATTGAAGCGGCTTTGAATCGTGCTGGGCGTTTCGAAGGCCCTCATCCGCAACGGAGTAAATGAACAAATAGTGGCCTTTGCGCCACAGATGGCAGCAATTTGAGCTTGTTTGCACGGCATTGCCGCCGGGGCGCTCATGCAATCGCTGTCGAAGCTGCGGCATGTCTGTTACTGGGGATTGGGGAACTGCTCATTGGATGGGAAGTGGGGCAATGCTGAAATTGAGACTGGTTTCGAACCGGCTGCTTTTGGCAGCCATCCTGACTGCGCCCGCGGCGTCCGCCTTCGCGGCCGATCGGATAGCGGCAGTGACCGATATCCCAGCCTACAACTGGAGCGGCGCCTATGTCGGCGCGGATCTGGGCTACAGGTTCAACGGTGGCTATATCGACGAGTTCGATGACCACTATTACACCAAAGGTGTCCTGGGTGGAGTGTTTGCCGGCTACAACTGGCAGGTCGACCAATACGTGTTCGGCGTCGAAGGCGATTGGAGCTGGACGTCGAACAGCCTCAAGGATACGGATTTCGCCCCTGGCTTCTCCGCCAGCATAGACGATATCGCAACCATCCGCGGCCGTGCCGGCGTTTCCTTTGATCGCTTCCTCGTCTACGGCACAGCCGGCGTGGCCTTTGCCAGGCAGACCTATGAGGGCAGCGGCCGAGGCCCGGCATTTTCCGACAGTGAATGGCACACTGGCTGGGTCGCGGGCCTGGGTAGCGAGGCCTTCGTGACACAGAACATTACCGTCCGTGCCGAATACCTTCACGTCGATCCCGGCAAGACCTCATACAATGTCGGGGGTGGCGACTATGACGCCGACGTGAAGGCAGCCGACATCTTCCGTATAGGCGCCGCCTTCAAGTTCAACTGACCGCACAGGCCGGACGAGCATGGCACATTGCGGCCGGCTTCCGCGGCCCGAACCTATGCGATTTTTCGTTTGGGTCGGCAGCCCTAATACGCATATTCCATGAACACCGGTTCGATCGAGCCGCCCCAGCGCGTGTGGTAGGCCGACAGCATCTCCTCGGCGCTGGTGGTGCCGCGCGCCACCACCTCGTCGAGCGTGTTGAGGAATGACGTCTCGTCGTAGCCGTCGCGGTTCTTCTTGGCGCGGTTCTTCAGCCCCATGCGCGAGATGGCGAGCACGTCGCGGGCGACGTCGCGCAAGGTGGCGTTGCGGAAGGGCGCCGAAATGCCATGCTCCGGCACAGCATTGCGCATCGCCAGCGCTTCCTCATAGGTCCAGCTCGAGGTCAGCGTCTCGGCGGCGTCCAGCGCCTGCTCGTCGTAGAGCAGCCCGACCCAGAATGCCGGCAGCGCGCAGATGCGCCGCCACGGTCCGCCATCGGCGCCGCGCATTTCGAGGAAGCGCTTCAGCCGCACATCAGGGAAGAGGGTCGACAGGTGGTTCGCCCAGTCGCCCATCGTCGGCAGTCCATCTGGTACTTCGTTGCGCGCGGCGCCCGCCATGAACTGGCGGAAGCTGTAGCGCGTCATGTCGTGATACTGCCCGTCGCGGATGACGAAATACATCGGCACGTCGAGCGCCCATTCGACATAATCGGCGAAGCCGAAATCGGGTGCAAAGCAGAACTCCAGCATGCCGGAGCGCTGGTTGTCGGTGTCGCGCCAGATGTCGCCGCGCCAGCTTTGCAGCCCATTCGGATGGCTCTCGGTGAAAGGCGAATTGGCAAACAGCGCCGTCGACAACGGCTGCAGCTTCAGCGACACCTGCATCTTGCGCCGCATGTCGGTCTCGCTCTCGAAGTCGAGGTTAACCTGGATCGTGCAAGTGCGGTACATCATGTCGAGGCCCTTCGATCCGACCTTCGGCATGTAGCGGGTCATGATCTCGTAGCGCGACTTCGGCATTTTCGGCGTTTCGGCGAGCGACCATTTCGGGCTGCCGCCGAGGCCGAGGAAGCGGATGCCCAGCGGCTCGGCGATCTCGCGCACCTGCGCCAGATGCGCGTTGCCCTCGCGGCAGGTCTGGTGGATCGATTCCAGCGGTGCGCCGGAGAGCTCGAACTGCCCGCCCGGTTCCAGCGAGATCGCGCCCTGGCCTGTCGGCTCGACCAGGCCGATGATGCGGCCAGCATCCATGATCGGATCCCAACCGAGCTTTTGCTGCATGCCTTCGAGGATGGCGCGGATGCCGCGCTCCCCGCCATAGGGCACCGGCGCGTTGCCGTCGACATAGAAGGGGAACTTCTCGTGCTCGGTGCCGATCCGCCATTTGTCGCGCGGCTTGTTGCCCGCGGCCAGATAGCCGACGAGCTCGTCGATGCCTTCGATGGGCTGGGTATCGGTTGTGTCGCGCGCCATGAAGCCCCTCCAAGCGCATGCCCGGAAATCAACCTCGATTTCCGCCGGGCATCCTGCGCAAGATATTAATGCTACAGCGTTCTTAGCACACCAAAAAAGGCGGCGTGGCGCTGCAGGGGCCGGACGGCCGCCGGCGCTAGATGGACGAAATGTCAGCAGCCGATCAAGCAAAAAATCCTGAGCCACGCCTCAACAGGATTTGATCACCAGTCGCCGATCGTCGCCTGCATCATGGCAAGCGCCGCCACCGCAGCCGTATCGGCGCGCAGGATGCGCGGCCCGAGCGGAATGGCGGTGACGAAGGGCAACGCCCTCAGCATTTTGCGCTCGTCGTCGGAAAATCCGCCCTCCGGTCCGACCAGCAGCGCGAGTTTTTTCTCACTTACCTTCTGCAAGGCCGGCAGCGGATTGTTGGTCGAGGCATCCTCGTCGCAGAAGATCAGCCGCCGTTCCTTGTCCCAACTGCCGAGCAGCCGCTCCAGCTTTTCCGCCTCGCGCACGTCCGGCACGGCCAGGATGCCGCATTGCTCGGCCGCCTCGACGACATTGGCGCGCAGCCGCTCGATACCGGGCTTTGCCACTTGTGTGTGCTGGGTGATGACCGGTTGCAGGAGGCCTGCGCCCATCTCTACCGCCTTCTGCACCAGATAATCGAGCCGGCCCTGCTTCAGCGGCGCGAAGCAATAGACCAGATCGGGCAGCGGCGGCTGCGGCCGCTGCAGGGAAAGCACCTTGAGCCGGACCGCCTTCTTGGATCTGGCGGCAATCGCCGCTGACCATTCGCCGTCGCGGCCGTTGAAGAGAAGAAGCTCCGCGCCTTCGCCGAGCCGCAGTACATGCGCGAGGTAGTGGCTCTGCTGTTGTCCGGCATCGAATTCGAGGTCCGGCCCGAGATCGTCCGGCACGAACAGCCGTTGCATTTTGTAATTGGCGCGCATGGCCGAGCAATGGGCGAGGCGTAGCTTGCCGTCAAGTATCGGCGGATGGGTGCCAGACCGGCGTGTAGCCTTGCCCCAGCACGGAAACACTCGTGGCGGGCGTGAGCAACCGCAGCGAGCGCTCGGACAGGCGGTTGAACGGAACACGAGCGGCATAGCCCGCGAACGACCATCCGAAGGCATTGCCGTCGCGGAGCGCGTAAGCAGTGCCGCCGTCGGCCACCATCGTCCCGTCCGGTAGCCCGGCAAGCCCTTCCGCGGTGACCGCTGGCGGCCGCCCACCCGAGGCCAGTCGTTCCTTGTGCAGCCGCTTGTCGACCATCGGCGCGCGCGGCTCGGCAACACCGAAGGCTTCGCCGAAACGGCTCACGAAATCGGTCGCCCGTTCGCGCCGGCAGAAGAAGCAGGGCCGGTGCCCGGCGGCCAGCGCCGTCACCTCGTCGAGGAAGAACAGCTCGGTCCAGCCGGCTTTACCTCCGAGCCGGTTGCGTCCCATCGGCTCGCGCCGCACATTGCGGAATTCGCAGGCGCAGATGATCCAGGCCGGCAAGGCCCAGCGCTTCTTCAGAAGCGTCTTCGTTGCGGGATCGTGGATGATGCCGCGATTGCCCATGAACAGGCCGCGCTCGGGCACGGCATGGATGGCGCCGAACGGATCGACCCGGTTCTGCAGTGGCATAGCTTTTCTCTCCGGCACGCAGCTTGGCTGAAATGCAGAGGGCATGATATCGCTCGCCCCAGTATTTTCATGTCAGCAGGATTTTCCATGCGGGTGCTGGTGGTCCAGAACTACGACAATACCGGCCTTGGCCAGGTCGGCGCCGCTCTTGCCGAGGCTGGCGCCGAACTCGACCTGCGCCGTCCCTACCAGGGCGACCCGCTGCCGCGGGACGCGAACGGTCACGATGCCTTGGTGGTGCTGGGCGGCGGGCAGAATGCGCTGGCCGACGAGGACTATCCCTATTTTCCCGCCTTGCTCGAACTGACGCGCGATTTCGCCGGCAAGGACCGGTCGGTGCTCGGCATCTGCCTGGGCGGCCAACTGCTCGCCCGTGCCTTCGGAGCTGAGAACCACATCGGCAGGGCGGTTGAATTCGGTTGGTGCGGCGTATCGCTGACGGATAAGGCCAAGGCCGACCCCGTGCTTGGTGCGCTGCCCGAAAAATTCCCGATCTTCCAGTGGCACGACGATACGTTCGACCTGCCTGAGCAGGCCGTACGGCTCGCCGGCAACGATGTCGCCCAGAACCAGGCCTTTCGCATCGGCCGCGCCGTCTACGGCTTCCAGTTCCATTTCGAGGCGGATCGCCCGCTTGTGCGCGACTGGAGCACCTCCTTCGCGCCGCTGATCGCCGACCGCCATCCCGACTGGGCCGCCAAGCTCGACGGTGAGATGGCCCGCAACGGGCCGGACGCCGACGCAGCCGGTTTGGCGATTGCCCGCGCCTGGGTGGCGACGATCTGGTGGTGAAAGCCTGACACTCGGTACCCGCTTGGAATGGCAGGGAACGACCTCAATGTCGGTGGTTCATCGTTTGATCGGTCCGCTTTGAAAGCTGCCGTTGGGATAGAGCTTGGACCTTATCTGTTTTAGGAGAAGGTCTATAACTGTCGCGAGTTTTGGGGTTTTTGCGACAAGGAACGGTCGATCGCAGAAGACAGGGCGCAAAAAAGGCGCTGAGTAGACCCGGGTTCAGGTGGGAGATGGTATGCTGAGAGCCAAAATGAACCTGGGATTGTGCGACGGTGACTGAGCTTCAAATAAGCAAGGGAGTTCGACCTTTCGAAGTAACAAACCGAATGGTCATGGCTATTTCGGTTCCGATGGCCTTCGCGTCGTTGAGCACACCCTTGCTAGGCATCGTTGACACCGCCGTGGTCGGGCAGTTTGGCAATGCGACCTTGATCGGTGGTCTTGCTATAGGCTCCACCGTCTTCGGTTTCGTCTTTGCCTCGTTCAATTTCTTGCGGACTGGCACTTCGGGGCTGGTTGCTCAGGCATTCGGACAAGGTGACATTGATGAGCAGCAGGCGGTGTTCTGGCGTGCGATAGTCATAGCATTGGCGCTTGGAATACTGCTCATCGCTGCATCTCAGCTCATTAAAGGGGCAGGACTGCTGTTCATGCAGCCCTCGCCGGATGTTGCTAAGGCGATGTCAACTTATCTATCTATCCGCCTGCTCTCGTCGCCGATGGCGCTAGTCAATTATGCCGTGCTTGGTGTCTTGCTCGGCCGGGGAAGGGCAATGCTGGGCCTTTCGATTCAATTCCTGCTGAACGGCGTGAACATGGCCATGTCGATCTGGCTTGGCCTTGCTCTCAAATGGGAGGTTGCTGGCGTAGCTTGGGGAACCGTGACTGCTGAGAGCGTCGCGGCTGCCGCCGGAATGGTGGTCGTGACGGCATCGTTTCGACGGTCTCCACTGCCAACGACCCGCTCTATCTTGGACCGGGCCGCCCTTGGTCGCTTGTTCTCGATCAATCGCGACATCATGATCCGTTCGTTCTTGCTACTCACGGCTTTCGCATTCTTTACGCGGACGGGCGCGCAACTAGGGCCGGTTGCCTTGGCCGCCAACGCCATCCTCTTTAAGTTCTTTCTGGTAGCCAGCTTCTTTTCCGATGGCTTTACGACGGCGGCCGAACATATATGCGGTCGCGCGATCGGAGCGAATTACCCACCAGCTTTTCATCGTGGGGTTCAGCTAACTCTTCTCTGGAGCATGGCGCTCGCGGTCGCCCTAGCCTTGGCCTTCTTCCTTATGGGAGGCCGTCTAATTGCGATCATGACGAATGCCCCGGATGTTCGCGCCGAAGCATCGACTTATCTGCCATGGGCGGCGTTAACGGCGGTTTCGGGGTTTCTCGCGTTTCAATTGGATGGCGTATACATCGGGGCAACGTGGTCGCACGATATGCGCAACACGATGGCGTTCGCGCTCATCTCCTACCTTGTGATCCTATTCGCGGTGTTGCCAACGCTTGGAAATCACGGCCTTTGGCTGGCCCTTAATATTTTTCTTCTGATGCGGGGCCTGTCTATGCTGGCGGTCCTTCCTCATCGAACCAGGAAGGCATTTTCGGAAAACTGTCTCCTTTAAAGGGCGAGAACTAGAGCAGTGCTTTTCAACGCCTTTGTCGCGCAAGTCCTAAGTTTCGCGACAAAATCGCTGGCACTGAATTTTCGGGGAAATTTCCGTCGCAAAAGTTAGGTGCGAAAGTCGAGGTTGAGCGGCCGATTGCTGCGGCACTCGAAGGGCCGCTTTGCTCTTTGCCTCCCCAAAAGCTGACTGACTGCTTTCCACCCCAGGCGCTGTTGTCTTCGGGTACCAAGTGTCGGGTTTTCACCACTAGCACGCGGCGGGCAAGACTTTGCCCGCCATACGGCGTGACATAATTGGCACGCGACGGCGGTTCCGCCTGGGGAAAACCTGCTTCCTCCTTGGCTTGTGCTCGCTCGCCATCTTAGAAGGCGCCCGCCCTGTATCGTCCGTGCAACCGCGATGAACCTTCTGTGTGATCCAAGCGACACACCGGCGATACAGAATCTGCTTAGAAGCGCGAAATCGTCGAAACATTGAGACGCATTTTATCGTTTCAACGCATTGGTAACCGCCTCGTGCACAGATGCAGAAAGCTCAACTAGAGATGACGTCCGTGAAAGCAGCGCTTTTGTCTTTTGTCATGCTGTCTGCCATCGTCGTGTGCGGCCTCGGCATCTATTCTGCCGACGCGGCCAACAATCATCAGGCCGTCGACGGCTACGGCGTCACCGCCGCGCTTCGCTAAAGCCTGATCCTTCCCGACACACGGAAAGCTGATCCCTTGGTCGGGATCATGGCTAGAACGACTTTCCCTCGACCGTCAGGATACGCTTTTCCGCGTCGACAACGGCCAGCGCGCTCAGTGTTCCCGATTGCCAGGCGAGCGTGTCGACATTGACGCGGTTGGCCATCACTTCGGCCTCCGGCACCGGCGTGTGCCCGTGCACGATCACCTTCGGATAAAGCCCGGGATGGTCGTGGAAGGTGTCGCGGATCCAGATCAGGTCCTGCAGGCTCTGGCTTTCGAGCGGAATGCCGGGCCTGATGCCGGCATGACAGAAGAAGAAGTCGCCGAAGGTCACTGAAAAGTGCAGCAACCTCAGGAAGTCGACATGGGCTTGCGGCACCGCGGCGACCAGTGCCGCGTGCCCGTGCGCCAGCACCTCGTCCGGCTTGTCGAACCAACTGCTGCCTGCGGAAAGCTTCACGCCGTATGACGCCGCGGTCTGGACCCCGCCATAGCGCATGAACAGGCCATCCGGATCGGGACGGTCGAGAAAATCAAGGAAGCCGATATCGTGATTGCCGGCGAGCATCACGTTGCGCGGATCACGTTTCCGTGCCTCGATCAGGAAATCGATGACGCCTTTGGAGTCGGGCCCCCTGTCCGTGTAGTCGCCGAGATGGATGATACGCCAGTCAGACGACGGTGCGTGTTGGAGTTCGCCCTCGATCCGGCGGTGCATGGCGGCGAGAAGGTCGTGACGGCCATGCACGTCGCCGATCGCATAGAGCCGCATGCCGTCCGGCCCGCGCGCGTCGAGATAGTGGATGCCTGTCTCAGTCAAAGAGCGTCTTCCCGTGTCGCCTTCACGGGGAAACTAGGGCGGATCGGTGAACAAGCCCCTAGCGCCGCAACTGATCCTTGCCCATATCGGTCACCAGCCGCTTGCCGCACAGCGCCAGCGTGATGTCCATCTCCTTGCGGATGATCTCCAGCGCCTTGGTTACGCCTGCCTTGCCCATCGCGCCGAGCCCGTAGAGGAAGGGCCGGCCGATATAGGTGCCCTTGGCGCCGAGGCAGAGGGCCTTGAGCACGTCCTGACCAGAGCGGATGCCGCCATCCATATGCACCTCGATTTTGTCGCCGACCGCATCGGCGATCTCTTCCAGCACCGAGATCGAGGAGGCGGCGCCGTCGAGCTGCCGCCCGCCATGGTTGGAAACGACGATCGCGTCCGCCCCAGTCTCCGCCGCCATCAGCGCGTCCTCCTTGTCGAGAATGCCCTTCAGGATCAGCTTGCCGCCCCAGCGCTCCTTGATCCAGGCGACATCCTTCCACGACAGCTGCGGGTCGAACTGCTCGGTAGTCCAGGACGACAGCGAAAAGACGTCGCTGACGCCCTTGGCGTGGCCGACGATGTTGCGGAAGGTCCGGCGTGGCGTGCCGGCCATGCCCAGGCACCAGCGCGGTTTGATGGCCAGGTCGATGATGTTGGCGAGCGTCATCTTGGGCGGCGCCGATAGCCCGTTGCGGATATCCTTGTGGCGCTGGCCGAGGATCTGCAGGTCGAGCGTCAGCACCAGCGCCGAGCATTGCGCGGCCTTGGCGCGGTCGATGAGATTGAGCACGAAATCCTTGTCGCGCAGCACGTAGAGCTGGAACCAGAACGGCTTCTTGGTCACCGAGGCGACGTCCTCGATCGAGCAGATGCTCATCGTCGACAGCGTGAACGGCACGCCGAACTCCTCCGCCGCTTGCGCCGCCAGCATCTCGCCGTCGGCATGCTGCATGCCGGTCAGCCCGGTCGGGGCCAGCGCCACCGGCATCGCCACCTTCTGGCCGATCATCGTCGATTCCAGCGAGCGGTTGCTCATGTCGACCAGCACGCGCTGTCGGAATTTTATCTTGCCGAAATCCTCTTCGTTGGCGCGGTACGTGCTCTCTGTCCAGGCGCCGGAATCGGCATAGTCGAAGAACATCTTCGGCACCTTGCGGCGCGCCAGATCCTTGAGGTCGGCGATGGTGAGGATGTCGCTCATGGTGGTCCCCGCTGATCGATGCTTAGGAGCGTTTGCGTGTGGGTTCGATGTCGCCGGCTTCCGAGCGCTGCCTGAGCCTCAGCCGCGAGACGCGCTGCCAGTCGCCGCTGCGCTCGGCTTCCGCCATGGAGCGCTCGACATAGGTGATGTGGTCCATTGCCGCCTTGCGCGCGGCGATGGGATCTGCCGCCTTGATTGCGGCGTGGATCGCCCGGTGCTGCTCAAGCAGCGCCTCGCGGGCGCCGGGAACGGTGAACACCAAGAGCCGGTTTTGGAACACGCCCTCGGAAAGCAGCCGGTAGCAGGAGCGCAGCGTGTGCAAAAGGATGATGTTGTGCGCGCATTCGCAGACCGCGTGATGGAACTCGACGTCGATTTCCGCTTCGTCGTCGAAATCGCCGGTCCGGTGCGCCTCGTCCATGCGCGCCATGATGCGGTCGAGCAGCGCCAGATCCTCCGGCGTCGCACGCCGCGCCGCATATTCGGCCGCCACCGCCTCGATCTCGCGCCGGTATTCCAGATAGTCGGTCACCGCCTTGCGGTGCGTGGAGATGAGATCGGTCACCGGCCTGGTGAAAAGCTGGCCGATGACGTCGGCAACATGCGTGCCGCCGCCAGGCCGGGTCGTCAGCAGCCCGCGCGCCTCCAGCGCTTTCAGCGCATCGCGCAGGATCGGCCGCGACACGTCGAACTGTCGCGCCAGCTCGCGCTCGCCGGGCAACCGGTCGCCGGTGCGCAGCACGCCTTCGAGGATCAGGTTCTCGATCTGCTGCACCACCTCGTCGGCGGTGCGCGAATGCTCGATCCTGGAGAAGATATCGCTCAACGGAGGGGCGCCTGGGAACGGAACGGATGGCGCGCAGATTAAAGCCTCTGTCACCAACTGGTCAAATTATTTATCCAATTCGCCGGACCCGGTCGGTTTCAGCGCAGCGCCCTTGCATCGGCGGCTGCTAAAATTTGCTGTTTACGTGCCTTGCCGATTGCCGCAGGGAGAACGCCATTGCACGAAGGGTGGTCGAAACCAGGGGGACCAGACGTGTCGGACGAGACGTCCAATCTCGAATTCCAGTCGCGCGCCCAGGGCAGCGTCATGGGCTTTCCGGCGCATGAGGGCCGCCCCGGCGCATTGGGCGAAGTCCATGCCCGGCCGCATCCGCTCGTCGAGAAGCCGCGCGTGCTCATCCAGCTTTCCTTCATGACCGAGGGCGGCTCCGGCGTCGACCATGCCGTGCTGTCGGAACTGTCGCGGCGCCTTGGCATTGCGGCCCCCGAGCGTCATGCCCGCCACCACGCCATGAGATGGGGCAAGGGCACGCTGCGCTGGGAACGGCACACGGAATTTTCCACCTATCTCTGGGAAGGGCCGCTTGCCGAAAACGGCCGTGGCCAGGAGGATTCGCCCTTCGGCAACGGTTTTTCGCCACCGGGAACGGTGATTTCCGGCATCCGGCTCGAAATCCGCAAATGGACGCAGGCGAGCGAGAAGTTGATCGCCGGCTTCGATCCCACCAGCCTGTGCTATTCGCTTGTCGAGCGAGGGGCGGCGGCCATCGTCACCGACTTCCGCCAGGACGGCGACGGCCTGACCCGCATGCTGGTGCTCGACCGCGGCCTGACGCCGGCCAGCACCGGCGCCTTGTCGCAGCGGCTGATCGACATCGAGACCTACCGGACGCTTGCCATGCTTGGCCTGCCGCTGGCGCTGACGCTGTCAGGCCGCGCCCGCCGCATCGAGGACCGGCTGGCGCAGACCACGCTGGAAATGAAGGCGGTAGAGACCCGCGACAGCCAGAACTTGCTTGCCGACCTTACCGAACTTGCCGCTGAGCTCGAGGCCGATGCCGCCTCCAGCCTCTACCGCTTCGGCGCCAGCCGCGCCTATGACGGCATCGTCACCGAGAGGCTGGGGGCGCTGGAGGAACAGCCGGTGCAAGGCTACGACACCTGGGCTGGCTTCCTGCAGCGGCGCATGGCGCCGGCCATGCGCACCTGCCGCTCGGTCGAGGAACGCCAGGCCAACCTGTCGCGCAAACTCACCCGCGCCACCACGCTGCTGCGCACCTGGGTCGATGTCGACGTCGAGAAGCAGAACCGCGACCTGCTCGCGTCGATGAACAACCGCGCCCGGTTGCAATTGCGCCTGCAGCAGACCGTCGAAGGCCTCTCGGTCGCCGCCGTCTCCTATTATGTCGTCGGCCTCATCGGCTATGTCGCCAAGGGCGCCTCGACCTTCGGCCATGCCTTCGCGCCGGAAGTCGTCACGGCAGCTTCCGTGCCGGTCGCCATCCTGCTCGTCTGGTGGGGCGTGCGCCGCGTGCGGCGCATGCACTCCGAGCCGGCAAAGCATCCTGGCGAATAATCTCCCCCCTTGAGGGGGAGATGTCGCCGAAGGCGACAGAGGGGGTCGCCGCGCGTCGAGCGCCAACGCCTCCCAACGAGAGACCACGTTGGCACTTCACGCGCTAGGACCCCCTCTGGCCGCTATGCGGCCATCTCCCCTCGAGGGGGAGAAGCCAGCGGCAGATTGCCGCTGCGGAACCTCGGCCATCGTTCGCTATCCCATTCCGACCAAAGCAGCGTTTGCAACGAATGGTCCTAGCTGGTAAAAGATTTTGACCAGTCAAGCCAGATGAGGCTGTCCATGTCCGGCCTTGCCATGCCTAAGCCAGACGCCGAGACGATGCGCCGGCGCGCCGAGATCGTCGCCGACATGCGCATCATCGTGCCGGGCGAGGGCGTCGTCGACACGGCCAACGAAATGCGCGCCTTCGAGAGCGACGGCCTCACCGCCTATCGGCAATTGCCGCTGGTGGTGGTGCTGCCGGAAACGGTGGCGCAGGTCTCGCGGGTACTAAAATACTGCAATGAGCGCAACATCCGCGTCGTGCCGCGCGGTTCCGGCACCTCGCTGTCAGGTGGGGCGCTGCCGATCGAGGACGCGGTGCTTCTGGTGATGAGCCGCTTCAACCGCATCCTTGCAATCGACTATCCCAACCGCGTTGTCGTCGCCCAACCGGGGGTCACCAATCTCGGCATCACCACCGCCGTCGAGCAGGAGGGCTTTTACTACGCCCCCGATCCATCCTCCCAGATCGCCTGCTCGATCGGCGGCAATGTCGCGGAGAATTCCGGTGGCGTGCACTGCCTGAAATACGGGCTCACCGCCAACAATGTGCTCGGCATCGAGATGGTGCTGATGAATGGCGAGGTGGTGCGGCTCGGCGGCAGCCATCTCGACCAGGAAGGCTATGACCTGCTCGGCGTCATGACCGGCTCCGAAGGCCTGCTCGGCGTCGTCACCGAGGTCACGGTGCGCATCCTGAAGAAGCCGGAGACGGCGCGCGCGCTTTTGATCGGCTTTCCGACCAGCGAACAGGGCGGCCAGTGCGTCGCCGACATCATCGGCGCCGGCATCATCCCGGGCGGCATGGAGATGATGGACCGGCCGGCGATCCACGCGGCGGAGGATTTCGTCCATGCCGGCTATCCGCTCGATGTCGAGGCGCTGCTCATCGTCGAGCTCGACGGGCCGAGCGTCGAGGTCGACCACCTGATCGGCCTCGTCGAGGCGATCGCCTACAGGAACGGCTCGACCACCTGCCGCATCTCGCAGTCGGAAGAGGAGCGGCTGAGTTTCTGGGCCGGGCGCAAGGCGGCCTTCCCGGCGGTCGGCCGCATCTCGCCCGACTATTACTGCATGGACGGCACCATCCCGCGCAAGGAACTGCCGCGGGTGCTCGCCGGCATGCGCGACCTCTCCGAGAAATACGGACTTGGCGTCGCCAATGTCTTCCACGCCGGCGACGGCAATCTGCACCCGCTGATCCTCTATGACGCCAACGTGCCGGGCGAGCTCGACAAGGCCGAAAGTTTTGGCGCCGACATCCTGCGGCTTTGCGTCGAGGTCGGCGGCGTGCTCACCGGCGAGCACGGCGTCGGCGTCGAGAAGCGCGACCTGATGCCCGAAATGTTCAACCAGATCGACCTCGACCAGCAAATGCGCGTCAAATGCGCCTTCGACCCCAACCATCTGCTCAACCCCGGCAAAGTCTTCCCGCAGCTCCGCCGCTGCGCCGAGCTGGGGCGCATGCACGTGCATCGCGGCCAGGTGGCTTTTCCGGATATTCCGAGGTTTTGATGGGGGTTGAAATTCACACTCCGGCGTTCTGTCGCGCCCCCCTCTGTCCTGCCGGACATCTCCCCCACAAGGGGGGAGATCGGCTGTCATCGCGGCCTTCGCTAATCTCCGGCGTTGCAAGTGAGGCGCGGTCGCACAAGCTGCCAATCTCCCCCCAAGTGGGGGAGATGTCCGGCAGGACAGAGGGGGGCGCGAAGGAACGCGGCCTAACTCTTCTCCCCCGCGTTGCGGGGGCGAGGAAAGGCGCTTACCCATGACCACCTTCACCCCCGATACTCCCGCCGAAATCCTCTCCACCATCCAATGGGCGGCGGCCGAAGAAACACCGCTGGAGATCCTCGGTCACGGCTCCAGGCGCGGCATCGGCCGCCCGTTGCAGACCGAGCACACGCTCGACCTGTCGAAACTCGTCGGCGTCACCCTCTACGAGCCGGCCGAGCTGGTGCTCTCGGCAAAGGCCGGCATGCCACTCGCCGAGGTCGAAAAATTGCTCGCCGAGAACGGCCAGCAATTCGCATTCGAGCCGATGGATTATGGCCTGCTCTTCGGCGGCGAGCCGGGCAGAGGCACCATCGGCGGCGTGCTGGCGTCGAACCTGTCCGGCCCGCGCCGGCTGAAGGCAGGCGCGGCGCGCGACCATATTCTTGGCATTAGCGCCGTCTCGGGCCGAGGCGAGGCCTTCAAGTCGGGCGGCCGCGTCGTCAAGAACGTCACCGGCTACGATCTCTCCAAGCTGATGGCGGGGAGCTGGGGCACCCTGGCCGTGCTGACCGACGTCACCTTCAAGGTTCTCCCTGCTGCCGAGACCGAGGTGACTTTGGCCATCCGTGGTCTGCTCGACGATGCCGCGGTTGCCGCCATGGCGCTGGCGCTAGGCTCCAGCGCCGAAGTCTCGAGCGCGGCGCATCTGCCGGAGCGGATCGCCGCGCGCGTCGCCGATGGCAAGCTCGGCAGCGACGCGGCTACACTGCTGCGGGTCGAGGGCTTTGGCCCGTCGGTCGTCTATCGCATCGAGGCGCTGAAACAACTGCTCGGCAAGGCCGGGCCGCTGGAAGAGATCGCGGGCGAGGCGTCAAAAACCATCTGGCGCGACATCCGCGATTGCGCACCTTTCGCCGATGGCGGCACCAGGCCCGTGTGGCGCGTCTCGATGGCGCCGTCGCAGGCGCATCATATGGTCATGGCGCTGCGCATGCAGGCGGCTGTCGACGCATTCTACGATTGGCAGGGCGGCTTGGCCTGGTTGTCGATGCGCGATGACGACCCGGAGGCAGGGCTGCTGCGCGGATTGATCCGCAAACATGGCGGCGGCCATGCGACGCTGGTCCGTGCCGCGGCCTCGCATCGCGCGGCTCTGCCGGTGTTCGAGCCGCAGCCGCCGCATCTGGCGGCGCTGTCGGCGCGGCTCAAGGCCGAGTTCGACCCGCAGCAGATTCTCAACCCCGGCCGCATGGCCTAGGAACTAAGAGATGCAGACCAACTTCTCCGCCGCACAGCTCGCCGATCCGCACGTCGCGGAATCGGAAAAGATCCTGCGCAAATGCGTGCATTGCGGCTTCTGCACCGCCACCTGCCCGACCTATGTGACCTTGGGCAACGAGCTCGATTCCCCGCGCGGCCGCATCTATCTCATCAAGGACATGCTGGAGAACGGCCGCCCGGCCGACAAGGAGATCGTCACCCATATCGACCGGTGTCTCTCCTGCCTTGCCTGCATGACGACATGCCCCTCGGGCGTCAACTACATGCATCTGGTCGACCATGCCCGTGCCCATATCGAGCAGACCTACAGGCGGCCGTTGCTCGACCGGCTGACACGCGCCATGCTGGCTTTCGTGCTGCCCTATCCAGGCCGCTTCCGCGCCGCGCTGAGGCTTGCCGGGCTCGGCCGGCCGTTCATAGGCCTGTTCGAGAAGCTGCCGGCGCTGAAGCCGGTCGCAGCCATGCTGAAGCTCGCGCCGTCGTCGATCCCGCCGGCATCGCCGCTAGCCTCGCCCGGCGTCCATGCCGGGCAGGGTGTAAAACGTGGCCGCGTCGCCATCCTCACCGGCTGCGCGCAATCGGTGCTCGATCCCGCCATCAACGTGACCACCATCTCCTTGCTGACCAGGCTCGGCGTCGAGGTCGTGGTGCCGGAAGGCGAGGGCTGCTGCGGCGCGCTCGTCCATCACATGGGCCGCGAGGATCAGGCCCTTGCCTCGGCGAGGCGCAATGTCGACGCCTGGACCCGCGCCATCGATCAGGGTGGGCTCGACGCCATCATCATCACCGCATCGGGCTGCGGCACGACGATCAAGGACTACGGCTTCATGCTGCGCCTCGATCCCGCCTATTCGCAAAAGGCCGCGCGCGTTTCGGCTTTAGCCAAGGACATCACCGAATATCTCGCCACCCTCGACATGCCCGAGCCGGTGCGCAGGCCCGGCACGATCGTCGCCTATCATTCCGCCTGCTCGATGCAGCACGGCCAGAAGATCACCCGCCAGCCGAAGGAGCTTCTGACCAAGGCGGGCTTCGTCGTGCGCGAGCCGCGCGAAGGCCATCTCTGCTGCGGCTCGGCCGGCACCTACAATATCCTGCAGTCCGAGATTTCGGCGACACTGCGCGACCGCAAGGTCAGGAATATCGAGGCGACCGGCGCCGAAATTGTCGCCACCGGCAACATCGGCTGCATCACCCAGATCGCGTCCGCCGCCAGGCTGCCGGTGGTGCACACGATCAAGCTGCTCGACTGGGCCTATGGCGGCCCGAAGCCGGAAGGCGTTTCAGACGCGAAGCTGGTCGCCGCCGAGTAGTTATTCCGCCGCGAGCTTGTCCGCCACGCCGTAGGTCGCGCGGTAAAGCGCGCGCTGGCGGTTGAGCGCCACCATCGTGTTGCGCAGCAGGATCGCGACCGTCAGCGGGCCGACGCCGCCCGGCACCGGCGTGATCCAGGAGGCGACCTCCTTGACGCTTTCGGTATCGACGTCGCCGACGATGCGGCTTTCGCCGTCCGGGCCGATTTCCGAATTGATGCCGATGTCGATGACGCAGGCGCCCGGTTTCACCATGTCGGCCTTGATTAGCCGCGGCTTGCCGACGGCGACGAACAGCGCGTCGGCGCGCCGTGCGTGCGCCGCGACCGACCGGGTCATGTGATGGCAGACCGTCACCGTCGCGCCTTCGCTCATCAAAAGGAAAGCGATCGGCTTGCCGACGATCTCGGAATGGCCGACGACCACCACCTCGAGCCCCTTGAGGTCGAGGCCGGTTTCCTTGAGCAGCTCGACCGAGGCCGCCGCCGTGCAGGGTGCCAGATCGAGCTGGTTGTAGACGATGTTGCCGATCGAGGCCGGATGCATGCCCTCGACGTCCTTCAGCGGATGCACCGCCGCCTGCAGCGTCTTGATCGGGATGTGCGCCGGCACCGGCCGCTGGATGATGATGCCGGTGACGCGCGGGTCGGCGTTGAGGCCGTGGATGGCGGCTTCCAGCTCGCCCGCCGTGATGTCGGCGGCAAAGCGCCTTTCCTCGAAGCCGATGCCGGCAAGCCCGGCCTTGGCGCGCTGGTTGCGCACATAGACGTCGACCGCGTCGATGTCGCCGACGGTGATCGAGACAAGCTTCGGCGGAAAACCTTCGGCGGTGGCGATTGCCGCGTCCTCGCGCACGGAAGCGATGATGCGCTGGGCGACCGGACCACCCTTGAGATAGCGGCTGTTGTCGGACCGGGACATAGTTCGAACCTTTGGTGGGGCGATTGTGCGCTGCAATAGCAGAGCATGGCCCGGAAATCAGCCCTGAAAACGAAACACCGTGCTTCCGGGGCGACCTGTCGCAGTCGTGACGACAAGGTCGCACCTGGGGTGACGACCAGGTCGCATCGGCACGAAAGCGTAAAGGGCAGCGCGGTTGCCCGTGCTGCCCTTTCGTGACTGGCCGTATCCCCACACGGCCCGTCCCCCGTTAACTCATTACCAGTCTAAGCACGTCTCCCAAAAGCGCGCTATGGCTTGAGGGCAACACTACGCGCCAAAACTGCTTGGCGCTGCCTAACCGGCTGATTCGCATTCACTATATCACCTCGACGGTCGTTCCGACATTCACACGCTCGTAAAGATCGACGACGTCCTCGTTGCGCATGCGGATGCAGCCGGATGATACCGCGCCGCCGATCGTCCAGGGCTGGTTGGTGCCGTGGATGCGATACTCGGTGGTGCCGAGATAGAGCGCGCGCGCGCCGAGCGGGTTGTCGATGCCGCCGGCCAGATAGGTCGGCAGGTAGCGGCCCTTGGCTGCCTCGCGCTTGATCATCACCGCCGGCGGGCGCCAGTCCGGCCACACCTTCTTGTCGGTGATCTTGTGCGTGCCCGACCACTCGAAGCCGGGCTTGCCGGTGCCGACGCCGTAGCGCCGCGCCTTGCCGTTCTTCTCGACCAGATAGAGGAAATTCTGGTGGGTATCGATGACGATGGTGCCCGGTTTCTGCGCGCCGTCATAGTCCACTTCCTGCGGCAGGTAGATCGGGTCGATCTGCGGCCGCATCACCATGCGTTTGGCGGGCTGCTGCACGGCCGCCGTCCGCTGCCGGTCGGGCTGGGCCTGGAAAAGCCGCCGCATCGGCTGCTGCGTTGCCTGCCGGGTTGGGCGCACGACGCCCGGAGCGTGGCCAAGCTGCAGCACCCAGGGCGCCGAAAGGTCGGGGCTCACCATCACCGGCGGCCTGTCGGCATAACGGTCGGCGAAAGAGGTCGTCGCGCCGGCGGCAAGCACCGCCACGGCGCCAAGCAGGGAACAAAACGCTGTCTTCATCGGAACGCACCTTGATCGTCGAACTCGTCCGAGGCGGGGAAGAGGCCTCGGGTGTCGCGATCCTTGGCGCGGAGCCGCAAGCAAAACATGAATCGGAATGCGTAAAATGCCGGTTTGTCAGTAAACATTTCGGTGTGGTTACCGGCCGGTTCAGGAATCTGGTAAAGCCACGGTAAAACCGGCGCTGACGCGCATTAACGAACGGATTTGCTAGTGATGGGACATGAAAATGCCGGCCTGCTCGACGGCCCCGACGGTATCGCGCGCTGCTTCTGGCACGGCAATCTGCCCGATTACCTCCACTATCACGATCATGAATGGGGCCGGCCGGTGGCCGACGACCGCCGGCTGTTCGAAAAGATCTGCCTCGAAGGTTTTCAGTCGGGCCTTTCCTGGCTCACCATCCTGCGCAAGCGCGACAATTTCCGCGAGGCCTTCGCTGGCTTCGACTTCGACAAGGTGGCTCAATTCACCGACCAGGATGTCGAGCGCCTGCTCGGCAATGCCGGCATCATCCGCCATCGCGGCAAGATCGTCTCGACCGTCAACAACGCCAAACGGGCGCGCGAGATGGTCGATGAATTCGGCTCGCTGGCGGCGTGGTTCTGGAAGTTCGAGCCTGGTTCCGATGAGCGGCCCGAAATCGTCGACCTCGCGCATCTGCGCGCCAACCCGACGACGGCGGTCTCGGTCAGGATATCGAAGGAATTGAAGAAGCGCGGCTGGAGCTTCGTCGGTCCGACCACAGTCTACGCCTTCATGCAGGCGATGGGGCTGGTCAACGATCACCTCGAAGGCTGCGTCTGCCGGGCCGAGGTGGAAACGGAACGGAAGACGTTCAAAAGGCCGAAGTGAGTGCTTTTCCCTTCTCCCCGTTGACGGGGAGAAGGTGCCCGAAGGGCGGATGAGGGGCGGCGCGTACTTTCGAGATGACAAATCACGCGCCGCCGGCGCCGGCCAGAAACAGCCCGGCAATGATGGCCGCCACGGCCGCGAAGGCCGGGTAGATCACCAGCAGCCCGGTCACCAGCGCGTCGCGCACCGTCGGCTTGCGGGCTTCCGCCGCAACCTCGAACGGCCCGGCCGGCTGCTGCGCAGGCTTGAGCGCGGCGCTGCCGGCTGGCCGCAGCCTGGCTGGCTTACCGCTCTCTATGATGTCGTGCGCCGTGGTCATGACCCCGAACCCCTTGTTTCGGCGCGTTTTATCGTCTTCGATTGTGTCTGCAGCATGCCGCAGCCATGGCGGAATTGTTTCGTTTTTGGCGGGGTTTTGTTTCGAAAGGCGTTGGCCTCTCGAAAACTTCGAAGGACGAAGACTGGCACTAATGTTCGTTCGCTCGGCGCTGCCCCTCACCGCCCTGCCGGGCACTTCTCCCAGTATAGTGACGGGGAGAAGGACGCCGTCATCGCCGGTTTCGCCGATCGCCTACATTGGAGCAATGGCGCACGCGCCGAAGTCTCCCCCTTCTCCCCGTCACTATACGGGGAGAAGGTGCCGGCAGGCGGATGAGGGGCGGCGCTGCGCCGGCAAATTATCGAACGGCTTCGGTTCCTGGCGGGCCGGGCCGCAAACTCTTGCCGCACCAAGCCGCATCGGTTAGGACACGCCCGCCGCAGGAAGCGGTAGCTCTATTGCCTATCGAGCGCCACGAAACACTGAGTACTCATCCCATGGCCGACAAATCGGAAAAGACGAAAGCGCGGCTGCCGCGCGGTTTTGCAGACCGCAGCGCCGAAGACATCCGCGCCGTCGAGAAGATGATGGCGACCATCCGGAGAGTCTATGAGCTCTACGGTTTCGAGCCGGTCGACCAGCCGATGATCGAATACACCGATGCGCTCGGCAAATTCCTGCCCGACCAGGACCGGCCGAACGAGGGCGTGTTTTCCTTCCAGGACGACGACGACCAGTGGCTGTCGCTGCGCTACGACCTGACAGCGCCGACGGCGCGCTTCGTTGCCGAGAATTACGACAGGCTGCCGAAACCCTATCGAAGCTATCGTTCCGGCTGGGTGTTCCGCAACGAGAAGCCCGGCCCCGGCCGCTTCCGCCAGTTCATGCAGTTCGACGCCGATACCATTGGCACGCCGGGCGTAGCAGCCGACGCCGAGATGGCGATGATGATGGCCGACGTGATGGAAGCGCTAGGCATCAAGCGCGGCGATTATGTTATCCGCGTCAACAATCGCAAGGTGCTGGACGGAGTGTTGGAAACGATCGGTCTCGCCGGAGACGAAAATATCGGGCGCAGGCTGCAGGTGCTGCGGGCCATCGATAAGCTGGATAAGTTTGGGCCGGAAGGCGTGAAGCTCTTGCTCGGCAAGGGTCGCTGGGATGGCGGCAAGGAAGGGGAGGGCGATTTCACCAAGGGAGCCGGACTGGATGATGTTCAGACCGAGGCGGTTCTTTTTGCCACCGCGAAGCCAGATCGGGCCAGCGAGGGCCACCAAGATTCTGCTGTGAGAGCCAGCCAATTCTTCAATGACGGTCTTGCGGAGTTGTCCACTATTGAAGCGCTGGTCAGAGCAGCCGGGTACGGGGAGGATCGTATCGTGATGGATCGTTCCGTCGTGCGCGGCCTGGAATACTACACCGGCCCGGTCTTCGAGGCCGAGCTGCTGGCCGAGATTCCCAACGAGGACGGCCAGATCGTGCGCTTCGGCTCGGTCGGCGGCGGCGGCCGCTATGACGGGTTGGTCTCGCGCTTCCGCGGCGAGCCGGTGCCGGCGACGGGCTTCTCCATCGGCGTCTCCCGGCTGATGACGGCGCTGAAGAACCTCGGCAAGCTCGACACCTCGGACGTGGTCGCTCCGGTCGTCGTGCTGGTCATGGACAAGGACACGGAAAGCCTCGGCCGCTACCAGAAGATGGTCGCAGAGCTCCGCGCCGCCGGCATCCGCTCCGAAATGTATCTCGGCGGCGCCGGCATGAAGGCGCAGTTGAAATATGCCGACCGCCGCGGCAGCCCGGTCGCCGTCATCCAGGGCGGCGACGAGCGCGCCAAGGGCGAGGTGCAAATCAAGGACCTCATCGAAGGCGCGCGCCTGTCGGCCGAGATCACCGACAATGCCGAATGGCGCGCCGCGCGCCCGGCGCAGGCTACGGTGGCGGAGGGCGATCTGGTTGGTGAGGTGAGGAAGATTCTCGCTGCGCAGGCCGAGGAGCGGGCACGTGGAAAGTAGAGGTCGCGTTCCTTCGCGCCCCCCTCTGTCCTGCCGGACATCTCCCCCACAAGGGGGGAGATCGGCAGCTTCACTGTCGGCGCCGGTCTTGCAGCGTTTGCGATTGGCGAAAGCAGAGGCGACAGCCAATCTCCCCCCAAGTGGGGGAGATGTCCGGCAGGACAGAGGGGGGCGTCGTAGAGCGCCGACCTTGGCCGCTCCCCTCATCCGGCGTGGCGCGGCGCGCCAATCCACCGTCTCCCACAAGGGGAGTAGGGAAGGGCGTGCCGCATGACCTCCCGCTACCCCGCCATCGCCGCCGACATCGTAAAACTCTTCGCCGCGCGCAGCACCCACGCGGTCGAAGTCGCCGTGCTGCAGCCCGCCGATCCGTTCCTCGACATGGCGGGCGAAGACCTGCGCCGCCGCATCTTCCTCACCGAGAGCGAGACCGGAAAGACGCTGTGCCTGCGGCCCGAATTCACCATTCCGGTCTGCCTCGACCACATCGCCAGCCAGGCCGGCACGCCGCGCCGCTATTCCTATCTTGGCGAGGTGTTCCGCCAGCACCGCGAGGGTGGCAACGAGTTCTTCCAGGCCGGCATCGAGGATCTTGGCGACCGCGACACGGCCGCCGCCGATGCCCGTTCGCTGGCCGACGCGCATGCACTGCTCTCGCTGACGCTGCCCAAGCAAGCACTCGCCATCACGCTCGGCGACCAGACCGTGTTCGAGGCGGTGCTGGCGGCGCTCGGCCTGCCGCGGGGCTGGCGCATGCGGCTGGCGCGCGCTTTCGGCTCGGCGGCGATGCTGGAAGCCGCCCTTGCCGATCTCGCCAACCCGCCGCGCAACACCCAGCTCTCGGGTCCGGTGGCCACGCTGGTGCTCGATGGCGATGCGGGAGCTCTTGCCGAGCATATCGCCGCCGGCATGGAGGAGGCCGGGCTGTCCGCTTCATCCGGCCGCACGCCCGCCGACATAGCGCGGCGGCTGATCGAGAAAGCGCAACTGCGCAGTGTGCGATTGTCCGACGAGGCGTTCTCGGCGCTGAAAGGCTTTCTCGAGATCGATGTCGCGCTGGGTGGCGCGACCGCAGCACTCGAAAAATTCGCCGCCGACACCGGCCTGTCGCTGGGCGCGGCGCTGGAGAATT
This sequence comes from Mesorhizobium sp. LEGMi-168a, assembly GCF_058312955.1. NCBI lineage: Bacteria > Pseudomonadati > Pseudomonadota > Alphaproteobacteria > Hyphomicrobiales > Phyllobacteriaceae > Mesorhizobium > Mesorhizobium sp. LEGMi-168a. Next base: position 1,258 of record NZ_JBZEGV010000020.1, on the reverse strand, counting down.
TCGCCGCCCGCGCCAAGGCGATCGAAGCGCACGGCCTGCCGATAGCGGAAATTCGCTATGACGCCGCCTTCGGCCGTCCGCTCGACTATTACACCGGCCTCGTCTTCGAGATCGTGGCCGAGGGCGGCGACCGGCCGCTGGTGGGCGGCGGCCGCTACGACAGGCTGCTGACGCTGCTCGGCGCCAAGAAGCCTATCCCCGGCGTCGGCTTCTCGGTCTGGCTCGACCGCATCGAGGCCTTGCGGGAGGGCGCGCGATGATCACGCTGGCGATCCCGTCGAAAGGCCGTCTCAAGGAGCAGTCTCTCGAAGTGCTGGCCAAGGCCGGCCTCGCGGTCACCCTGCCGCAGGACGACCGCAAGTACCGCGCCCGCATCGACGGCCTCGACAATGTCGAGGTGGCCTTCCTCTCCGCCTCCGAGATTGCCGGCGAGATCGGCCAGGGCGCGGTCGATCTCGGCATCACCGGCGAGGACCTGCTGCGCGAGAACCTCGCCGACTGGGAGGCGCGCGCCGAGATTGTCGCCCGCCTCGGCTTCGGCCATGCCGATGTCGTGGTGGCGGTGCCCGACATCTGGCTCGACGTCGACACCATGACCGATCTCGACGATGTCGCCGCCGATTTCCGCCAGCGTCACGGCAGGCGGCTCAGGATCGCCACCAAATACTGGCGGCTGACGCAGCAGTTCTTTTCGTTGAAGCACGGCATCCAGGTCTACCGCATCGTCGAGAGCCTCGGCGCCACCGAGGGCGCGCCGGCGGCTGGCCTGGCGGACGTCATCGTCGACATCACCACCACCGGCTCGACGCTGCGCGCCAACCACCTCAAGGTGCTGGGCGACGGCGTGATCCTGCAGTCGCAGGCCTGTCTGGTCGCTTCGAAGAAGCAGCGTGATGCGGCTGATAGGGCGGTCCTGCTCGACATTGCGGCGAAGATGGCGTCAGTGGAGAGATAGCGGGCCGAAGTCGGCGCTGCCCCTCATTGTCCTGCCGGACATTTCTCCCCGTTAACGGGGAGAAAGAAGCTGGCCGCGGTCTCCGCATTCTTTCTGCGACGTTGGTAGTTGGCGAAATCAGCGGCGACGCTGTCCAGCCGATAGATGGGTAACACTTTGAACCGGATACATGGGTGACAGTTTTCCCCCTGAGTTTGTGTCCGCCGCGGCGCCATCTGGTCGGGGTTGGATGGGGCTGCGGCGGACCAGTTTCTTGTGTCTGCCGTCGATGATGCCGAGCGGGTGGGCATAGAAGCGGAGCGC